>JAGGWO010000136.1 GCA_021157485.1 Sulfurimonas sp.
AATATCTTATTTATGTTAAAATTACAGCATGAATAAAGATGATGAATTAAAAATAATTTCTAATGAAACAAAAGACTCTATAGACCAAATGTCCATTGTTACTCCAAGTATTTATGCTTCGATATTTTCTAAGTTTGCTACAGAACACAATACAGAGATAGAAGATGAAGCTGGTTATTCTCAAGATTTACTAAAGCTTGAGTGTTCAACACTTACAAAACTACAAAATAATACTGCGAAGAGTGCACAAGCATTAAGTCATAGCACGACAAAAGCAATAAGTGCGATTCAGGATAAAGATGAATCAACACTCAATGAAGTTTTAAAAGAGACTCAATCTTTACGTGCAGAGATAGAAAAGCTAAAAGAATCCATTTATAAAGATGAGTTGACTCACACATTTAATAGAAAATGGCTTAATGACAGATACTTAAATGAAGGCAGCGGAACATTTTCAAGAGATGGCATACTTTCAATGATAGATTTAAACTATTTTAAAATTGTTAATGATACTCACGGACATGTCATAGGCGATAAAGTTCTAATCTTTATAGCAAATGAACTGCAAAAAACTGGTAACAAAGTTGTAAGATATGGTGGAGATGAGTTCATTATTCTTTTTGATAAAAGTGTTGGTGTAGATAAAGCACATAAAGTACTTGATTCACTTAGAGAAGTTATCATTACAAAAAAGCTAAAAGCACACAACACTGTCTTTAGAACTAGTTTTTCTATCGGTGTTTGTTCATACTCTGCAGGTGATTATTTAGATAAAACTATAGAGATTGCCGATAAAAGTATGTATAAAGATAAAGAAGAGATTAAAAAAAGAGTTCCTGGCATAGAAATATAAGCTAATCCTCACCACTTTTTAGATATAATCGCAAAATTTTAAATACATAGACTTCTTGCATAATCTATATATTTCTCAGAGAAACTAGAAGATGTAAGGTTGTGTAAAATAAATTTTTAAGCCTAGCCATAGCTAAGGTTAAAACATTTTTTTGTGCAAGATTGCTTCTTATAGTTTCTTCCATAGGACACTTTTTAGAGAACTTTACTCTGCGTTTGATAACCCCACCATAGCTTTGGCTATGCTTGAGAACATCTGCCTTGATTAAAACTCTCTAAAAAGTGCTGAGACATATATAAATTATGCAAGAAGTCTACTAATTAAAGGCGATTATATGGCATCAGAAGCTTACGAACCACAAGAGATAGAACACAAATATTATAAAATCTGGGAAGATAGAAAATACTTCGAAGTAGATGGAAACAGAGCCATTCAAGAAGAGGGAAAAAACTTCTCTATTATGATGCCTCCTCCAAATGTTACGGGTCGTCTTCACATCGGTCACGCACTTACATTTACACTGCAAGATATCATCACTCGTTATAAAAGAATGGATGGTTATAAAACTTTATGGCAGCCAGGAACAGACCACGCCGGAATCGCTACTCAAAATGTTGTTGAAAAACAGTTACTTGCTGAAGGAACAACTAAAGAAGAGTTAGGTCGCGAAAAATTTCTTGAACGTGCTTGGGCTTGGAAAGAAGAATCAGCTGGAATCATGACAGAACAACTTCGTGTTATGGGAGTATCTCCAGCATGGGAGCGTGAGCGTTTTACAATGGATGAAGGTCTTCAAAAATCTGTAAAAGAAGCTTTTGTTAAACTTTACAATGATGGTCTTATAATTCGTGGAAACTACATGGTTAACTGGTGTACACACGATGGTGCACTTAGTGATATCGAGGTTGAACACGAAGATCATGATGGTAAGTTTTACCATATTAAATACCCTTTTGCTGATGGAAGCGGATTTGTAGAAGTTGCAACAACTCGTCCTGAAACATACTTTGGTGATACAGCTGTAATGGTTCACCCTGATGATGAAAGATATACTCACCTGATCGGCAAAAAAATCCGTCTTCCACTTTTAGATCGTGAAGTAGCTATCATCGCAGATACTCACGTTGATATGGAGTTTGGAACTGGTGTTGTTAAAGTAACTCCTGCTCATGACCAAAACGATTATGAAGTTGGAAAACGTCATAACTTAGAGTTCATTACTGTTTTTGATGAAAAAGGTATTTTAAATGACTACGCTGGTGAGTTTAAAGGATTAGAGCGTATAGAAGCTCGTGACATAATTGTAAAACGTCTTGAAGAAGAGGGTTTTATGGTTAAGATAGAGGACCATAAGCACCAAGTTGGTCACTGTTACAGATGTCACAATATCGTAGAGCCATATATCTCAAAACAGTGGTTTGTTAGAAAAGAAGTAGCTGATAAATCAATCGAGAAAACAAACGCAGGTGAAGCACAATTCTTCCCTCCACATTGGATAAACTCTTACAACTCTTGGATGGGAGAACTTCGTGACTGGTGTATCTCACGTCAACTCTGGTGGGGACATCAGATTCCTGTATTTTATTGTGGGGATTGTGATCATGAATTTGCATCGCAAGAAGATCACCCTGAAGCTTGCCCTAAATGTGCGTCTAAAAACCTGACTCAAGACCCTGATGTTCTAGATACTTGGTTTAGTTCTGCTTTATGGCCATTCTCAACTTTAGGTTGGGGAAATGGTGACGTTGAGATGGACAAACTTTTTCAATCAGATGATATGAAAGACTTTTATCCTAATACACTTCTTATTACTGGTTTTGATATCCTTTTCTTCTGGGTAGCTAGAATGATGATGATGGGTGAAAACTTTAACGGTCAACTTCCATTTAACCACATCTAC
Source organism: Sulfurimonas sp. (assembly GCA_021157485.1). Classification (GTDB taxonomy): domain Bacteria; phylum Campylobacterota; class Campylobacteria; order Campylobacterales; family Sulfurimonadaceae; genus Sulfurimonas. The sequence goes on from JAGGWO010000136.1 coordinate 2,754, forward strand.
CTTCATGCTCTTGTTCGTGATGAGAAAGGCGATAAGATGAGTAAATCAAAAGGGAATGTAATTGACCCTCTTGATATGGTAAACCAATACTCTGCTGACATCCTGCGTTTTACTCTTGCAATAAGTGCCGCTCAAGGTCGTGATATCCGTATGAGTACAGAAAAGCTGGAACTAAACCGTAACTTTACAAACAAGCTTTATAATGCTTCTAAATACCTTCAAATGAATGAATCAACTTTCCCTGATATGAAAGGTTTCTGTCTTGCAACTGACCTTGGAAAGTATATGGCTTCACGTCTTAACCAAGCGACTAAAGAAGTTAGAGCAGCCCTTGATGAGTATAAGTTTAACGATGCAGCTACAGTTATTTATAGATTTATCTGGAATGAGTTTTGTGGTTGGGGAATCGAGCTTTCTAAGGCAGACAAAGGTTCTATCATAGAGCTTGGAGCTATCTTTAAAGAGGCTATGAAACTTCTTCACCCTTTCATGCCTTTTGTTACAGAGCATCTTTATCATGAGCTTTCAGGTACTACACTTGAAAATAGTAATTCTATTATGATTATGAACTACCCAAGTAAGACTAAAAAACGCAAAGAAGAGAAAAAATTTGACATTATTATGGATGCAATCGTTTCTATTCGACGTGCGAAAGTTCTTGTTGATTTAGCGAACCAAAAAATAGAAAAAGCATTTGTGAAAATCGATGGTATTTCAGACAAAGATAAAGAGATGATGCTTCCATTTATTACAAGACTTGCAAAAGTTACAGATGTTGAATTTACTGAAAGTTCAATTGAAAACGCAGTGAGTGATATCGCAGACTCCTGTGAAACTTTCATCCCAACTGATTCTATTGATTTAAGCTCAATTATTGCTAAACTAACAAAACAAGATGAAAAACTTCAAAAAGAGATAGGTAAACTTAATGGTATGTTAAACAACGAGAGATTTGTTGCAAACGCACCCCAAGATGTACTTACTAAAAACCGTGAAGCACTCTCAGACGCGCAAGTTAAATCTCTTAAAGTTCAAGAGCAGCTAAACTCTCTACAAGCCTAATCAGCTTATTTTAGCAAAGATAACTCTTTGCTAAATATCTATTTTTTAATAGATTTAAATATAGATACCTGAGTATCAATCTTTTTCTTAAGTTTGTCAGCTTCTTTAGTAGTAATAGCATGACTGCTTAAAGCTTCACTAATAGTTGCTTCTGATAAATAAGTATGTTTCATATTATATCCTTTGTTTATATTTAATATAAGTAATTGTACAATTATCACAATAAAAACAAGATTAATTTTTAACATTATTATATTTTGTTACCCAAAAGTCTCTAGTAAACTTCTCAAGTAATAATTCATATATAAAAGTAAATCTTCATCACTCTTTAGCTATAATTCGCAAATTATAAAATACCACTTTAGAGGTTCAACAATTGTTTGATTTAAAAAAATATACATCAGCAAATATCAAGAATGATATTCTCTCCGGCTTAGTTGTAGCCGTTGCTTTAGTCCCTGAAGCTATCGCATTTAGTTTCATCGCAGGTGTAAGCCCTATCGTTGGTCTTTACACTGCGTTTATACTTGGACTTATCACTGCTCTTATCGGTGGTAAACCTGGTATGATTTCTGG
>JAGGWO010000218.1 GCA_021157485.1 Sulfurimonas sp.
GTGTTTCATAAGAATCACTCATTTTCTCATAACCTAAACCAGCTTTAGCTAGTGGAGTGATAAAGCCAAGTTTATCATACTCATAAACACCATTTAGCGCAACACGCCATACATCTGTATCTGGACTTGAAGGTAGTTTATATGTGTTGTAATCTGCTTTAGAATAAAGAATAGAAAGTTCAGGTTTGATTACAGAATCATAACCATTGTATTGTAATTCAGCACCAAAAACTGCATAATCATCAAGGTCAATATTACCCTCAGTGATGTTATATCCGATTAGAGGAGTAATCTCGTAGTTGTACTCTGTAGCCATTGCCACAGTTCCCAATATAAGTGCCGGTATTAATAGAAGTCTTGTCATTAATTGTCCTTAAAAAATTTTCATGATTTTATCACAAAAATCTTAAAATCCTGTTATATTTTATCTTGGATCTGTTATATATCCTGTAATTGCAGATATAGCTGCAACAGCAGAGTTTGCTAAATAAACTTTTGAGCTACGGCTTCCCATACGACCAACAAAGTTACGGTTTGTTGTTGATACTGCAACCTCTTCATCACCAAGAATTCCCATATATCCACCAAGGCATGCTCCACAAGTTGGGTTTGAAACAACTCCACCAGCATCTATGATAATATCCATATATCCAAGTCTAGAGGCTTCTTTTAAAATTCTTTGAGTCGCCGGAGTTACGATTAAACGTACATCAGGATGAACTTTTTGACCTTTTAATATCTCAGCAGCAATCTTTAAATCACCCAAGCGACCATTTGTACAGCTTCCAATAAAAGCTTGGTCAATTTTAATATGATCTTTTACTGCTTGAGAAATTGAGTGACCATTTGATGGCAAGAATGGATACGCAATAACCGGCTCAAGATTGGCTACATCAATATCTAGAACTAAACAATAAGTTGCATCTTCATCGGAGTGGTGAATTCTAGGCTCACGTGCTAAATTTTTATCTGCTAAAAATTCTTTAGTGATATCATCGTAAGCCACAATTCCACTTTTAGCACCAGCTTCGATAGCCATGTTACACATAGAAAATCTATCGTCCATATTTAAGTGAGGAATTGTACTACCTGTAAACTCCAAAGTTTTGTAAAGCGCTCCATCAACACCAATTAGGCGAATGATTTCAAGGATAATGTCTTTACCAGTAGTATGAAGTCCCGGTTTTCCACTAAGATTTACTTTAATTGACTCAGGAACTTTAAACCAGTTACCACCACTAATCATTGCAAACGCAAGGTCAGTTGAGCCCATACCCGTAGAAAACGCACCTAATGCACCATGCGTACAAGTATGTGAATCAGCACCTATGATTACATCACCAGGAACTACAAGACCTTTTTCTGGCAAAAGGGCATGCTCGATTCCCATATCATGTTCATCAAAAAAGTTTTTAAGTTTATGTTTTTTTGCAAATTGACGAGAGATTTTAGCTTGATTTGCAGATGCAATATCTTTTGCTGGAATAAAGTGGTCAAGAACTATAGAAAATCCATCAGGATTAGCAAGTTTCTCTGCACCACTTAAGTTAAACGCTGAGATAGAGATAGGAGTAGTAATGTCATTTCCGATAACCATGTCTATGTTTGAGCGGATAATTTCACCAGCAAAAACTTCTCTGCCAACATGCTCTGAAAATATCTTTTCTGTTATTGTTTGAGCCATTTCGAACCTTTATTTAGTAGTAATACTTTTATAATTAATTTTGCGATTATACCATTTAAGATTTAAAGTTACTATATCTGATACTTTAAAGCTTTTTTTATAAACTCTGTTGAACAGAAAAATATTGCTACAAAGATAGGATTTAGAACAACATTGTCATCTTCTATTGTTTCAAAAACTTTAAAATCAAATCCACTGCCATCTTTATGATTTTGTGGAGTTACTATAAACTCTACGGGTGCTAAAGTTCTTACCATGTTGACAATAGCTTTTCTTTTTTTACTATTTTCTTCACTCAAAATATTGAAATCAGGATCTTCAGAACTTCTATGAGCCGTTAAAATTTCTTCTAAAACCTCTACCTTATCTTTAAAAACCACTTTATTCCATTTGATAATTGTGTTCTCAGATGCTATTTGACATCCTTTAAACATTAAAGCATTTGGTTTTTGCTTTTTCATCGCTTCTACAAGAGCTAAAAGAAAGTTCGCACCGCCAACATTTTCAGCCGCTTTGTTCATAAAAAGATGTATTAGGGCCTTCGTATCTTCACTCTGCTTGTTAAAATTACACATATTTTCTACCTTTAATAGCTTATATAAACGCAATTATACCCTTTTTAAATACTTCCTTAATTCTTAAATAAAAGATTAAGTCATTTACTCTTAAGCGAATGCTAATAACAAAGCTATTATGATGTCAGAACTAAAAGAAGACAAAAATTGTCTGATTTAAAAAAGACTAGGTTAAAAGCCGTCAGTGCAATAAGTCTACCAAATAGACTTATGCAATGAAAATCATTCTTAAAATGAAGAGGTAAAAAATGCAAGTATATTTAGACAATAATGCTACTACAATGTGTGATCCACAAGTAGTAGAAGCAATGCTACCATTTTTTAGTGAGCTTTATGGTAACCCTAACTCACTTCACAAATTTGGAACAGCTGCACACCCAGCACTAAGTAAAGCTATCGATCAGGTTTATACTGGACTTAATGCAAGTGATAAAGATGACATCGTATTTACATCATGTGCTACAGAATCAAACAACTGGGTTTTACAGTCAGTATTTACAGATCACATCGTAAATGGCAACAAAAATCATATTGTAACAACAGAGGTTGAGCATCCTTCAATCCTTGCGACATGTAAGTTTTTAGAAGACCAAGGTGTAAAAGTTACTTACCTTCCCGTAAATGAGCAAGGTGTAGTTGAAGCACATACTGTAAAGAGTTTTATCACTGATAAAACAGCTTTAGTAACAATTATGTGGGCTTCAAATGAAACTGGTATGATTAATCCTATTAAAGAGATTGGTGAGATTTGTAAAGAGAAAGGTGTTCTTTTTCATTCTGATGCTGTTCAGGCAGTTGGAAAGATTCCGGTTGACTTACAAGACGTTCATGTTGACTTCATCTCTTTTTCTGCACATAAATTCCACGGACCAAAAGGGGTAGGAGCTTTATACATTAAAGATTCTCAAGATTTAACTCCTCTACTTCATGGTGGAGAGCAGATGGGTGGTCGTCGTTCAGGTACTCTTAACGTTCCTTATATTGTTGGTATGGGAATGGCAGTTGAACTTGCCACTAAAAATATAGAAGATACAATGGCGAAAATCAGAGCTAAACGTGACCGTCTAGAAGATGCTCTTGTAGAACTCAGTGATACTTTTGTTGTTGGTGACAGAGACAACCGTACTCCAAACACTATCCTTATATCTATTAAAGGTGTTGAGGGTGAAGGTATGCTTTGGGACTTAAATAACGGTCAAATCGGAGCATCAACTGGTTCAGCATGTGCATCTGCAGACCTTGAAGCAAATACAGTAATGTTAGCAATCGGTGCTGATAATGAGTTGGCTCATACAGGTATTCGCTTAAGTCTTTCAAGATTTACAACTGATGAAGAGATTGATTACACTATCAATCACTTTAAAGAAGCTGTTGCAAGATTAAGAGCTATCTCTTCTTCTTTTGCAAAACAGAAACCAACAGCAGGTGGAGAAGTTCAAGAGTGTGAACTTCACCACCACTAAAATAAACTAAAAAATATAAATAAAGGAGAATATTATGGCAAAAGCAGATATGTTAGGCGAGTCTCTATGGGACGCTTACTCAAATAAAGTTACGACATTAATGAACAACCCTCAACACCAAGGTGAATTATTTCAAGGTGAGGTTGAAAAACGCGGTAACAAACTAATTGTTGCTGACTTTGGAGCAGAATCTTGTGGTGATGCAGTACGTCTTTACTGGGAAATTGACCCAAAAACAGACACTATTATAAACTCAAAATTTAAATCTTTTGGTTGTGGTACAGCTATCGCATCTTCAGATGTTATGACTGAGCTTTGTATTGGTAAAACAGTTCAAGAGGCTGTTAAAATTACAAATATCGATGTTGAACTAGCTCTTCGTGATGATCCTGAAACACCAGCAGTCCCACCTCAAAAAATGCACTGTTCAGTAATGGCTTATGATGTTATCAAAAAAGCTGCTGGACTTTACATGGGTGTTGATGCTGAGAGTTTTGAAGAAGAGATTATCGTTTGTGAATGTGCTCGTGTTAGCTTAACAACTCTTCAAGAAGTTATTAAGTTAAATGACCTTACAACTATTGAGCAGATTACAGATTACACTAAAGCTGGTGGCTTTTGTAAATCTTGTATCAAACCTGGTGGTCACGAAGCTCGTGAGTATTACTTAGTAGATATCTTAGCTGACACTCGTAAAGAGATGGATGAAGAAAAAATGAAAGCTGCCGCAGATGCAAGTGCTGGTGGTGAAGCTAAGTTTGAAGAGATGACTCTTGTTCAGCAGATAAAAGCTGTTGATGCTGTAATCGATGAAAATGTACGTCAATTCCTAATCATGGACGGTGGAGATATGGAAGTTATCGACATTAAAAAATCTGATGAGAACATAGATATCTATATCCGTTATCTTGGTGCTTGTAATGGTTGTGCTTCATCTGCAACAGGTACACTTTACGCAATAGAATCAACTCTTAAAGAGAAACTTTCTAAAAATATTCGCGTTCTACCAATTTAATTAATTGCAGGAGTTTCCTGCTTTTAATTACCCCCTCTAAATACTTTCGTTAAAATACTTTCATGTATGAAAAACTTTACTCAAATATTACTAATGCACTTGTAGAAGATGGCTATATTGTACTCCAGAATGCACTTGATAAAAATCTCTCGTCTAACCTTCTAAAGTCTGCACAAAATGAACCAGATTTTAAAAGAGCTGGAATATCTGGTGCAGGTGATTTACATCTTGATAACCAAAGACGTAGAGATAAGATACACTGGCTAGATAATATAGATGAGGCTCAAAAAGAGTTCTTAGAGTTTACAAATGGACTTAAAGAGTATCTTAACCATTCACTCTATGTAGGACTCTCATATTATGAATCACACTTCGCTATCTATGATGAAGGAGATTTTTATGAAACTCACTTAGATGCATTTAAAAATTCTAAAAATCGTGTAGTGACTACTGTCTATTATCTTAATGATGAGTGGAATAAGAATGATGGTGGAGAGTTGATAGTTTATGATGAAAATAATGAAGAGATTGCTAAAGTAATGCCAAATGCTAATACATTAGTAGTTTTTATGAGTGAAAAATTTCCGCATGAAGTTTTGAGTACGAA
>JAGGWO010000134.1 GCA_021157485.1 Sulfurimonas sp.
CCTCTACCGCCTGTAACAATAATATCAGCTTCAAATAGATTTTGTAATCCACCCTCACCTCTTACTGTCTCAATAATTTCAGTTACAAAATCACTTTTTGGTAATTTTGGTTTAAATGGTGTGATTACACCCTCTCTTTTTTCATCTGGAGCTGGGACTTCAAAAGTACCTGCTCTTGCAGTTGAGATTTGTGGACAAACAAAACCTAAAATCGTTGCAAGTTTTGACTCACCATAAGTTGGTCTTCTTGATTCGAGTATAGGAGCAAAAACTTTTTTATTTTTTCTATCAAAGTGTTCTCCAATCTCTAGTGCCGTACAGTCTGCTGTAACACCACCATGCGTTTTAACACCAATTCTTGGTGCTAGTTCGCGACCTGCTGTTGTTGCTGCAAAAAGTGCAATTTCTGGATTTTTATCTTTAATAACTTGTGCAAAGGTTGTTGCAAATGGTAAAATTCTATACTCTTCTAATCTTTTATCATCAACTATAACTACTTCATCAGTACCATGAGCAATCAGCTCTTTTGCTAACTCGCCAACATCTTTACCTATTAAAAGAGTTATAACTTTTGTATCATTTCCTAGGTCAGCTGCTAAGCTTCTAGCAGGAGTTAACAGCTCTAGCGAAGGTCTTGAAATCTTGCCATTTACTACTTCTGCCCACGTTAAAATACCAGATGCACCATTTCTAAAATCTACATCTTCGAAACCCTCAGGTCTTTTTTTCTTTTTGGCGGCTTTTTTCTCTTTTACTTCTAAAGTGTTTTTACCCGCTTTCATATTTTCAATGAGACTTGACACAAGTGCAGCTTCACCGTGACCGTCACACATCTTAATAGGGGCACGCTCACTAGTTATATTTGCTACTTTTGCAACAATTGTTGGTGAGCCGCTAAGACCAATCATCTTATCATCAAGATTAACATCATCAACACTAAAAACTGTAATTTTTGCATCCCTAGCTTTCACTGCACCACTTAAAGATGGGTGCCTTGGGCTAACACCAGTAGGAGTAAATGAGAGAGTACAGGGAACTGGAAGTTTCATCATTTGATAACCACCCTCAATGATTCTTCTTGCTGTTATAAAACCATCTTTTAGTTCTGCAGTTTCTATGAATGTTGCCTGAGGAATACTTAAGTTTTCTGCAACCTGTGATGGAACATGTGCAGTATCTCCATCGCTTGTTTGACGACCTGCAACTACAATAAACTCTTCATTGAGGCCTTTACCAAAACCTAGGTGTTTTAGCATGGTACTTATTGCTAATCCTGTTGCGTATGTATCTGAACCACCTAGTTTTCTATCACTCAAAAGATATGCTTCATCATATCCCATAGAGATAGCTTTTTTAAGTGAAACTTCAAAAGATGGTGGACCCATTGAGCATACTATTAGTTTTGCATCTGGATTATCTATCTTCATTTGAAGTCCAGCTTCAAGCGCATATCCACAATCTATATTGATAATAGATTTTGCTTTTGTTCTGTCCATAAGACCATCATCACCCATTCTCATCTCTGATGGAAGTGGAACTTGTTTCATTAAACTGATTATTGTTAAAGCCATACTGTATTCTCCTTACATCATATTATATTGAGGACCGTCACCACCATAAGGTGTTGTCCATGTGATTCCACTGTTTGGTGATTTAATATCACAAGTTTTACAGTGAACACAGTTCTCAGCATGCAGTCTAAGTGATTTAGCACCACTTTTCTTATCTGTATGCAGTTCATAAACTTCAGCAGGACACATTGATGCCTCAGCTAAACCATACTCTTCTATATTTGATGATTGAAATTGCTTTTCATTATTCACATGTAGGTGTGGAACTTGAACTTCATCATGCATAGCCTTAGAGTAATAAACAGTTGTAACTTTATCAAATGTAAGTTTCTTATCATACTCTAGCTTCCCAGCAAATCTCTGCACAAAAGGCTCTCCTGAAAACTCTCGAACTGTTTGAGTTTCACTGTAGTCATTGTGAACTTTTGGAACCATTAGACAGGCACCACCCGTTATTAGCTGAATACCCATTTTTAGACCACCAAGAAGCATTCCTTCTTGCATTACTGCTCTCATGTTTCTAACTGGATATAACTCAGTGTAGATAGAACTGCTATTTACAAGCTCTTCATATTTTGAGAGTGAATTTTTACTTGTATCTTCGCTTACAAGAGCTTGGGCTGCTGCTGTAGCAGCACAAATACCTGATCTAACAGCTAAGTGAACACCCTTTAGTCTTGCCGTTGTCAAGAAGCCAGCACTATCACCAACAATCATCATATTATCAGCATAATATTTTGGTACAGAGTTCCAACCACCCTCTGGAAGTGTTTTTGCTCCAGCTTCTAGCACTGAACCACCTTCAAGGATTTTAGATACATATGGATGAGTTTTCCAAACTTGCATAGCTGCATGAACATCAAAAGATGGATCTTTGTAATCAAGTCCTATAACAAGACCAATAGCCACTCTATTCTCTGTCATACCATAGATAAAACCACCACCGAATTCTTCTTTATCTTTAAGTGGATAACCAAAAGTATGCTTAACTGTACCAGCTTCGATGTTACCTTCTGGTATCTTCCAAATCTCTTTTACACCTAAAGAGTATATTTGAGGATTTTTTCCAGCATCTAGATTCAACTTTTCAATAACTGTTTTAACTGCAGAACCTCTTGTTCCTTCAGCAAAAACTGTAATAGCAGCTTCTACTGTTGTTCCTTCTTGAAAGTTTTTCTGTTTTACTCCGTGATGGTCAACGCCAGTATCTTTAGTTTTCACACCAATAACTCTGTTCTCATTGTCATAAATAACAGAATCAACAGAGAAGCCAGTATAAATTTCTACACCTCTCTCTTCAGCTAATGTAGCTAAATATTTACAAACTTGAGCAAGTGATGCTATATAGTTTCCATCATTAGACATATAAGGAGGATGAAATGGTAAAACTATCTCTCCTCCATTATCATTTAACTTAGCAACACTATCAGCACCAACTAGCGAATCAAATGGAAGACCATCAAACTCACCAGTTGTTAATAACTCTCTAAATACCTTAGGTCGTATTACCGCACCTGAAAGTATATGTGAACCAATTGAACTACCCTTTTCAACAAGCATAATTCTTTTACTTTCACCTTTTTGCTTTAGTTTGTCAGCTAAAGCAATTGCTGTTGAGAGACCAGCAGGTCCACCACCAACAATAAGTACATCTGTAGAAATAACATTTTGATTATCCATCTGGCACTCCATAATTTTTATATTAAGTATGGTGATAGATTAACAAAGTTTAAGTTAAATTTAAATTTCATAGGAATTTTGCAAGAAAATAGTATTTATTAATGTAACTTAATGAAACATGATATAGAGTATTAGAAAAACTAATATAAAAGGAAAGCTTATAGAACTAAGCTTCCTATGAAGAGTCTAAAGATTAGGATTTATTTCTTTTTCAGATCGTCAAAAAAACCATTTTCATAAAGTGTATCAACCATCTCTTTTACAGATGCAACGGAATTCTTAAATCTAGTTTTTTGTAGAGTTTTAAGAGTCATTTCTATAACCTGCTCTCCTCCACCGGCTCCAATCATTACTGGAACACCACTAACCATATCACTATAGCCATATTCACCTTTTAGCATAATTGCGCAAGAGTGAATCTGTTTTGTATCTTTTAAGATAGCGTCTACCATAACAGCAGTTGATTTAGCTGGTGCATAGTAAGCTGAACCATTACCAAGAAGATTTACTATCTGGGCTCCACCTTCTCTTGTCTTTTTAACAATCTCACCAATCTCTTCAGAGTCAAGCAAGTCATCAATTGGAACACCGGCAATCGTAGTAAACTTAGGAAGAGGAACCATAGTATCTCCATGTCCACCCATAACAGTAGCACGAATCTGCCCTGCTCCATAACCTAGTTTCTCATAGATAAAGTGTGCCATTCTCGCCGCATCAAGAATACCAGCCATACCAAGGATTCTCTCTCTCGGAAATCCTGTGTATTTTAATGCAACATAAGTCATGACATCCAAAGGGTTACTAACAACAATCACTATTGCCTCTGGAGCGTACTTTTTTATTTCTAATGAATAAGTTTTAACAATTTCTGCATTTTTTACTAACAGATCATCTCTGCTCATTCCTGGCGTTCTTGGAGCACCAGCAGTTATAACAACTATCTCACTTCCAGCGATATCTTCTGGACCCTCAGCAGCTCTTACGATTGTATGCTCTCTTGCTGCGTTTGCTGCCTGAGACATATCCAATGCTTTGCCTTTAGCTACATCAATGTTTCTACCACGAAGAATTACTTCATGACATGAGCCACGCATAGCTAATATAAATGCTACTGTAGACCCAAAATTTCCCGTTCCAATGACCGTTACTTTACTTGCCATATACTCCCCTTTGAGCTTTTTAACTTTTTATTTTTAGCTAAATTAAAATTAGCTAAAAACAAAAAGCTAGATACCTGCGTTTATAAAAACGCAGGTAAGCAATTATATATTATCAATAATTGCGTTTAATGTAGCTGATGGTCTCATCGCAGCTTCAGCTTTCGCTTCATCAGGATTAAAATATCCACCAATATCTTGTGCTTTACCTTCTACAGCAAGAAGCTCAGCCATAATAGTATCTTCTTTTTCTATAAGCTCTTGTGCTATTGGAGCAAATTTAGCAGCCAATTCTGCATTATCACCCTCTGCAAGTGCTTTAGCCCAGTATTGAGCTACGAAAAAGTGAGAAGCTTTATTGTCTGGCTCACAACATTTACGTGAAGGTGCTTTATTGTTACCTAAATAACCGTCATTTGCAACATCAAGAGCAGCAGTTAATGCTGAAAGTTTTGAATCAGAGTTTTTAATACCTAAAAATCTCAAAGACTCAGCAAGTGCTAAGAATTCACCTAGTGAATCCCAACGAAGATGACCCTCTTTTAAAAATTGCTCAACATGTTTAGGAGCAGAACCACCAGCACCAGTCTCATACAGACCACCACCAGCTAATAATGGAACGATTGAAAGCATTTTTGCAGATGTTCCAAGCTCTAAGATTGGGTACATGTCTGTTAAGTGGTCACGTAAAACATTTCCAGTTACAGCAATAGTGTTTTCACCTTTACGTACGCGAGCATTTGTAAAACGTGTTGCAGATGTAATATCCATAAATTGAATGTCAAGACCATCAGTGTTCAGATCAGCAAGGTAAGTTTTTGCTTTTTTGATCATTTGCGCATCATGAGCACGATTTTCATCTAACCAGAAGATAACAGGAACTTTCTCAATTTGACCACGCTCAACTGCTAGGCGAACCCAGTCTTTGATCGGGATGTCTTTTGCACGAGACATTCTCCAAATATCACCAGCTTCACACTCAAAACTCATAAGAACACCATCTTCACCTGTTACCGTAACAGTACCAGCTTCAGCTAGTTCAAATGTAGTTGGGTGAGAACCGTACTCTTCTGCTTTTTGAGCCATAAGACCAACGTTAGCCATTGAACCCATAGTTGTTACATCATATTGACCATTTTTAACACAGTCAGCTACCATCTCTTCGTGGAAAAGTCCATAAGTACTGTCAGGAACAACAGCAACACATTCTACAGCCTCACCTTTACGATTCCACTGCTTACCACCTTCACGTACAACAACTGGCATTGAAGCATCAATGATAACATCGTTAGAAGCGTTAAAGTTAGTTGTACCTTTGTCAGAATCAACCATAGCAATCTCTGGGTTATCAGACTCAACTACTGCTTGGAATGCTGCTTTGATTTCAGCTTCTTGAGCGTGACCTGCAATTTTCTGCTCTAAGTCACTCATCCCTTGGTTAGGGTTAACGTTTAATGCTGCAAATGTATCTGCATACTTGTCAAACACTTCTTGGAAGAAAACAGTGAAAGCATGACCGAACATAATTGGATCAGAGATTTTCATCATTGTTGCTTTAAGGTGGATAGACCACAGAACATCATTTTTCTTAGCATCTTCTATTGTTTTTGCTATAAAAGTTTTTAGTTTAGAAACTGACATATATGTACCATCAAGTACTTCTTTGTCAAGTGCATCAATAGTTGCTAAAGTGTTACCATTAAGTGCAATAGTAACTTTCTGAGCTTTATCTAGAGTTACTGATTTCTCGTTACCGTAAAAGTCTCCATTGCCTTCCATGTGCGCAACATACGACTTAGCGTTCTCTGGGAATGCTTTAAGACGGTGTGGATGGTTTTGTGCAAATTTCTTAACTGCTTTTGCAGCACGTCTGTCAGAGTTACCTTCACGAAGAACAGGATTAACCGCAGAACCTAAACATGTGTTATATTTAGCTCTGACTGCTTCTTCATCAGCATTTGCTGGATTTTCAGGAAAGTCTGGAATTTTATAACCTTGACTTTGAAGCTCAGCGATACAATCTTTAAGTTGCCCGATAGAAGCTGAAATGTTTGGAAGTTTAATAATATTTCCATCTGCTTGTAAAACTACTTCGCCTAATTTAGATAATTCATCTTCTGCAAGACCCATTGCAGCTAGAACTCTACCAGCTAGTGAAATATCACTAGTAACTACTTCTACGCCTGCTGCTTTAGTAAAAGCGTTAACGATAGGTAGTAACGAATAAGTTGCTAAAGCCGGAGCTTCATCAATTTTTGACCAAATAATTTTTGACATATGTTGTCCTTAGGTTAATATTTTATTTCCTATAGTAGTAATAACTCTATGGAAATTTACAAGAATAATGATACCACTAAGATATATAATCCACCATGAGCTTTTATAAACAAAGAGTTATATTTTAATTTTGTTTCATTTCGTAGCACGCCTAATGTTGTGCAAGTGTGTAGAATAGTTACGCGTAAAATCATGTTTTCCATTTTTTGATTTCATAAAGTATAGATAGTCTGTTTTTGCGGGAAATATTGCCGCTCTGATTGCATCAAAACTTACATTACAAACCGGTAGTTTTGGAACACCAGAATGTACATATGTGTTGTATATGGAAGTGTCCTCTCTTATGCGCTTTGGAGTGATTTTCATATGAGAATATTTCCCATAATTCAGCGTACCATCCATCTGTAGCTTCATACCTTTTTGTATCCTATTATGTATAACAGAACTGACAATTGGCATCTCCTCTATGTTTGCTGATTCTTTCTGAACTACAGAAGCAACTGCTACATAATGAAACCATTTTGTTTCATTATAGTTTCCAAAAACTTTTCTTGAAAACTCTTTCATTTTGAATTCAGAAAGCTTCAATAGAAGTCGTATTATCTCTTTTTCCGTGATACCTACTGGAAGTTTGTATGTATTTGGAACAAACATGCCCTCTTTTATCTTCGCTTGAGCTTCATACTCACTTTGAAGTTTTTTCCTATCGAGATTCAAAGTGTCTGAGAGTTGATTTAAAAATATATATGTTGTTTCACCAGGTATGAGTGTTATATCTTGAAGAGCAGCCTTTGCCCTAGTTAGTTTGTATAAAAAATCACCTTTTGTGCTTTTTGTTTTACCTATATTTATCCACCCACTTTGAGGAGAACCAATGAGTCGTAAAAGTAATGAATCTAGTTTACTAACTTCGTAATTTTTAGACTGCATTTGTGATATAATCCCATTAATAGAACCCTTCGGTATATATAATACTTTTGGGGTCTCAATAGGCTTATTTAGGTAGTACATGAACGATAAAACAGTAATCAATACAATATCAGCAATATACTTCACTATTGTTAGTTTTTTATCTTTCATTCTTCTACTACTCGCTGCTATTTTTATACTCTTGCAAAATGGTTTATACATAGATAATATATCTATTCCAAATGTTAATGTTAAACAATTATACATTAAATGGAATGAAAAAGTAGATATTTCCATAAAAGAGATTTCTATTGTCAAAAAAGAATCAAATAGCAATACGGAGTTTGATCAAAAAAAGATTGATAAATATTTGAAAACTTTGTCTCTTGCTAGTAATTGGTTTGAGAGTATTGTTATTGAAAAAATAAGAATCAACGATATTAGCGCTTCATTTAAATACAAAGATGGAAAAAGAGGTTTTATTGTTGCTTCATCTCCAAACTTTTATTTAAATAGTTCTATCTATTATGAATCAAATTTTTTAAATATGAAGATAAGTGAGTTTAAAGACTTTAAAAGAAAAATCAATTTAGATGGTAGTCTATTTTTCAATCCCAAAGACATTGAACTTAGTACAGTTTTCAACATCAATATAAATGATGATTTAGATGCTAAAATTTTGATACACACAGACAAACAAAGACTTGACTACAAGTTAATCTCCAATAAAAAGATAAAAGATATAACTCATTTGATTGATCTAGCTAATTTACCTAAAGAGGTAAGATATTGGGCCTTAGATGCTATAGATATGTCTTATGCAACTATTGATAGTGCAAATGGTTTTATAGAGTTTGATAAGCTAAACAAGGCTTATAAAAATATTCACATAAAAGCTACAACAAATAAAATGAACTACACTTATGATAAAAAACTTGATTCCATTCATACAAAAAAAACACTTTTAGAATTTAAAGATGGAGTGCTATTTATATACCCTAAGGAAGCTTATTCGTATGGGATGTTTTTAGATAAGAGTTGGCTCAAAGTAGACTTTAATAAAAAAGAAGAGCTTCTTACACTTCACTTACTCTTTGATGGTATGACAAACAAAGATATGCTAAAAATACTCTCCAACTATAAAATAGATTTGCCTTTTTTACAAAGAAAAGGAAAAGTGACAACAAACCTTACAATAACGGTAAATCTAATTACCATAGACATTGATGCTAAAGGAGATTTTTTCACTAAAGAAGCTAATTTTGACTACCTAGGATTAAATATTGACATATTTGATGCCTATATAAAACTTAACAATTATGATGTTGAAATAAATAACATGAAAGCAAAATATAAAGATATAGCTACAGCAAATGTTGATGTGCTTTTTAATGCAAAAGCCGTAAAAGGTACCATCTCTTTTCAGGCTGAATATATAGGTCTTAACAATGTTTCCCTACTTTTAGATAAAAGACCAATCAAGATAGTTTATAACATATCACCTAATAATGATACAATTGATATAGAAAAATCAAAATGGAAATATGATGATTTTATTCTTAATATGGATAAAGTAAGCATACCATTTGACATTGAAAAACTTTTAGTAAAACTACCTGCAACATATTTTGAAATAGATGGAGTTGCATCGGGTTTTGTCGCTGGAAATATACCTATAGATACAATGAAGTTAGATCTTAGAACGGATATTTTAAAGCTCAATTACAAAGGTATTGAGCTTTCTCAATCAGATATACCATTGAATATTAGATATGATGATGGACTTACTGTATCATCAGCATCCAATATACTCTTTAATATTGATGGTTTTGAATTTGATTTAAACAATGCAGTACTTGATATAGGGGCCTATAGTCTTAGCCTGAAACATGCAAATCTACTTAGCATAGATGGCTTACTCAGCAGCAAAATCAATGCTTTTTATAACTTCAAAAATGGCACCGGCATAATTGGATTAAAAGATTTAAATATTCAAGACAAAGAGAGTCTATTTTATTCAAAAGACAAACTTATATTTTCTCTTAAATCATTAAAAGGTAACACTACTATTCGCTCAGAAGAACTTGATTCAAAGATTATAATTAAAGATGCAGGTTGGGATATTAAACTTAATTCTTTAGCTAAAATAGCAAATGACTCGCAGTTTCTAAAAAAGTTTAGACTAACGCAAGGAAAAGTAGCGCTTCATAAAAAAAGTCATGAAAAATTTATTAAATTAAATGCAGATATAAAATATCCATATAAGCTGCTTGTCGAGAATAACACCCCTACTCAAAATTACAAAATAAGAGTGAAAATTAGCCCAAAAAAGGCTTTTGTAAATATTAATGAAAATATTAATGTTGAAGTTGATGATAATATTGCTCTTAATATTAAGAATTGTGGCATAAACATACCTGAGGTTCTAAACCTTTTAAGAGATATCAATACATCATCTAATAAAGAAGATAATAAACGTGTTTTACTGGATGCATCCAACTCTTATCTATATGTAGGGCACGACAGAAAGATTATATCAGACAGAATGAGTCTACAGTATCAACACGGTATTACAACAGCACAACTAGAGCATAAAGATGGTCATGCTGGCTTTAAGCTAGAGAATAAAGATATTCATTTGTATGGAGAAAATTTCAATGATGAATTCATGGAGAATCTATTTTCTCTCGCAAAGTTCAAAGATGGAAAACTAAATTTTTCTATGAATGGAACTATTGAGAACTATGATGGTCTATTTTATATTACAGATACTACGATAGTTGACTATAAAATGCTAAATAATATTCTAGCCTTCATAAATACAGTACCTGCGCTCACAACCTTTTCATTACCAGGTTATAATAAAACCGGATTAAAAGTTAAAAGTGCCTATATGAACTTTAATGCTAAAAATAGCGTTTTTACAGTTTCTGATTTCTTTTTAGATTCAAAAGAGATTGATATACTTGGGGGCGGTGTCGCTGATTTAAACAAAGATAAAATTGATGTTACTCTTAACCTAAAAACAGATCTTGGTAGTAGTGTATCAAAGATACCTCTAGTAGGTTATATACTGCTAGGAGATGACAATACAATATCTACTACAATGAAGATTACCGGTAAACTTACTGATCCAGATGTAAAATCGCTTATAGCTAAAGATATTGTCGTAGCGCCTATAAATATTATTACTCGAGCCCTTCTTTTACCTTATGATTTAATCAAAGCTATAAAAAATACAAACGAGAGTAAATAGCTATTCTATTACTCATTTCTCAAAACAGTTAATATATCTACTTCACTCGCTTTTTTAGCTGGATAGTATGCCGATAACACAACGATAACAAAAGCACCAGATATAATCATAAAAAAGTCTTTTAGGCTTAAGTCTAATGGCAAGGTTGTTGTAGGATAGACATCTTTAGGCAAGGAAACGATATCAAAAGTACTGAGTACCCATAATCCACTCATTCCAAATAAAATTCCAGCTAAAATTCCCCCAATCCCAATCACAATTCCAAGGTATAGAAAAACTTTTTTAATCTCAGTTGTTGTAGCTCCAAGAGATAACAGAAGAGCTATCTCACCTCTTCTATTCATTACTGTCATTAGCAGAGACGATATGATGTTTATAGATGCTATAAGGATAATTAACATCAAAACAATAAAAAGTGAAGCTTTTTCAAGCTCAAGCGCAGCAAAAAAGTTAAGATTATCTTCCCACCACCCTTTAATAGTTACACTAATTGGTAGCATTTCTTTGATTTTTAAAATATCTTCATGTGGATTCTTTGAAAAAATATGTATTCCATCAAATTGGTTGGATGGCAAATGAAGCATTGCCTGCATAGATGCCAATGTTGTGTAGCTGTATGCTTTATCGTAAGCCGTAAGTCCAGAATCAAAAACTGATTTGACTTTAAAACGCTTAATCTTTGGAGTAACAGAGAGTCCACCCGGCTCAACTTGAGTAAAGATATACATTAGCTTATCATCTTTATATAGCTTAAACTCTTCTTTTAAGCTTTTGCCTATAAGAACATCAAACTTCTTAAAAGAACTATCTTTTATAGCTTTTTTTAAAACACTATTGACTTCTGCCTCATCTTTGAAGTTTACTCCAAAGATATATCCACCCTCAAGCTTTGTTCCGCTTCTAGCCATAATAGCAGACTGTACGTATGGGCTAAATTTAAGATCTGAGAATTTTGACTCTAAATCCATGAGCAAGTTTTCATTTACTGAACCATAAAATTTTGGGACTATTGTAAGAGGATAGTTCATAATAGTAAGTTTATTTTTAAACTCTTTATCAAAACCATTCATAAGAGCCATCGCTATAAGTAAAACTGTTACACCAAGAGTAATCCCTAAAAATGCAAGTAGTGCTGATAAAAAGATAAAAGGTTGATCTTTATCAAATCGTAAAAATCTTTTTACCAGATAAGGAACTATAGATATTTTCAAGAAGCGAAAGCACCGTTTCCAGCAAATACCCCCTTTTTGGGACCACTTTTACCACAGCACTGCTTGTATTTTTTACCACTACCGCATGGGCATGGATCATTACGTGCTATTTTTTTATCGGCAACTATATCTTCTTTTTGAATATCAGAATGGTTGAGTTGCATAGCCTCTGCATCTAACTGCTGTTGAAGTTTTAGCTGCTCAGCTATTCTTGCTGCTTCTTCTTCAGCTGATTCCATTTTAAACTGAATAATTTGAAGTGTTTTAATAGTGTTAAATTTAATATCATTTATTAACTCACCGAAAAGATTAAAACTCTCTTTCTTGTACTCAACTAAAGGATCTTTTTGATTATATGCACGAAGTCTAATACCTGTCTTCATAGTATCCATTGAATACAGATGTTCTCTCCATGCATTATCTAGCTCTTTTAGATAAAACTCTTTTTCTATATCTGTTCGTACTTGCTCTTCTAAAACACTCATTTTTACATCATAAGACTCTTTGAGTATAGATATAACTTTCTCGAGTAGCTCTTCATACTCTAAAGAAGATAAAGAGTCGATATCTAAGTCAAAATTAACTTCTTCTTTTAATAATTCAGCTACTTTTTTAAGATTAAAATCTTCTCTAGTTCCACCATCAAATATATCAGCATTATTTAAAACATGTTCAATATACTCTGCTCTGATTTCATCAATTTTTTGTGAAATATTATACTCTTTTGAAAGTAGTTGATTTCTGAATTTGTAAACAATTTTTCTCTGCTCATTTGCCACATCATCATACTCAACAATCTGCTTGCGACCTTCATAGTGCATGTTTTCAACTTTTTTCTGAGCTTTTTCAACAGCACGTGTAACCATTTTAGATTCTATATATTCACCATCTTCAACACCAAGTCTTTCCATAATAGACTTAATTTTATCAGAACCAAAGATACGTAGTAAATTATCTTCAAGTGAAAGATAGAATTGTGTAGTACCTGCATCACCTTGACGACCTGAGCGACCACGAAGCTGGTTATCAATACGACGATTTTCATGTCTCTCAGTACCAACAATATATAGTCCACCAAGGGCCTTTACTTCATCATTTACTTTGATATCAACACCACGACCTGCCATATTTGTAGCAATAGTTACAGCACCTTTAGCCCCAGCAGATTTAATAATCTCACCCTCTTGCTCATGATTCTTTGCGTTTAGTACTGTGTGAGCAATTTTTTGTTTCTTAAGTACTTCGTGAAGCTCTTCAGATTTTTCAATAGATGCAGTACCGATAAGAACTGGTTGTCCGGTCTTCGAAAGCTTTTTAATTGTGTCAATTACAGCAGAAAATTTTTCCTCTTCAGTTTTATAGATCAGGTCATTTAAATCTGCTCGAGTAATTGGGATATTTGTTGGGATTGAAACTACATCAAGGTTATAGATTTGAGCAAATTCAGAAGCTTCAGTCTCTGCA
Organism: Sulfurimonas sp.; assembly: GCA_021157485.1. Lineage (GTDB taxonomy): Bacteria > Campylobacterota > Campylobacteria > Campylobacterales > Sulfurimonadaceae > Sulfurimonas. The sequence goes on from JAGGWO010000134.1 coordinate 13,526, forward strand.
GTACCAGTCATACCTGCTAATTTGTCATACATTCTAAAGTAATTTTGAAATGTAATGTCTGCAAGAGTTTGTGTCTCTTCTTTAACTTCAACATTCTCTTTAGCTTCTAGTGCTTGATGAAGACCTTCGGAAAAACGACGACCTTCACTTAGGCGACCTGTGAATTCATCTACAATTACAACTTCACCGCTATTTACAACATAGTCAACATCTTTCTCAAAAAGATAGTTAGCTTTAAGGGCCTGATCTAGTGCGTGAGGAAGAGAAGCATTTTCAGCACTGTAAAGATTTTCAACTTTAAATAGCTCTTCTGCTTTAGTAATACCCTCTTCTGTTATTAATACAACCTTGTCTTTCTCATCAACAGTAAAGTGTTCATCTTTAACTAGCTTCATCGCGATAGAGTTAGCATCTGAATAATCCTGCATACTTCTATTTGTAGGACCAGAAATTATAAGTGGTGTTCTAGCTTCATCAATTAAGATTGAGTCAACTTCATCAACAATAACAAAATTATGAGAACGTTGAGCCATCTGCTCTGCTGAATAACTCATGTTGTCTCTTAGGTAGTCAAAACCAAACTCATTGTTGGTACCATAAGTGATATCACACTCATAAGCGGCTTTTTTAGCTTCAGCATCATGGTTATCTTCCAAAATACTTCCAACACTAAACCCTAAAAAGTTATATAACACGCCCATTTCTGTAGCATCTCTAGTTGCAAGATAGTCATTTACAGTTACTAAATGAACACCCTTACCTGCCATAGCATTTAAAACAATAGCTAGAGTAGCAACAAGCGTTTTACCTTCACCTGTCTTCATCTCTGCAATTCTACCCTCATGAAGGACAATGCCTCCAATAAGCTGAACGTCAAAGTGTCTCATATTCAGAACTCTTTTACTAGCTTCTCTTGTTATTGCAAAAGAATCCTCCAGAACATCTGTCAAAGTTTTCTCTTCACTTAAAACACTATTTTTAAGTTCTAAGAATGAGGCTTTAAGCTCATCATCACTTAGAGCTTCATATTTGCTCTCTAATTCGTTTATTTTGTTCACTCTTGAAGAATATTTTTTTAATTCGCGATCATTTGATGTACCAAAAATCTTACCCATTAATGCTTGTAGCAATTCTAAACCTTATTTGAACTACTATATAATATACTATATAGTAGCCATTGAAATTGTGCTCATTTTACCATATAAAGCATAATAATTGGTATAAAGAGTAAAAATGATTTTTTCTATCAATAATATTATTTAATATGTAAACAGTTGCTTTGCTATAATTTCCTACAACAAGGATAAAAATGAAATTTATAATAACTTTACAAATAATGTTTACGATGGCAATATCTTCGGTTTTAGAAATGAGCTCTTTTGAAGCTGATTTCAATCAAACAATAACTGATGATAAAGGTAAAGAGTTAAGCTATAACGGTCATATAGTGGCATCTAAGCCACAATATGCACTGTGGAGCTACAAAGAGCCAGTAGAGAAAAGTGTGTATATAACGTCACAGCAGGTAACAGTTATAGAGCCGGAAATAGAACAAGCAATTATAAGAAAAATAACATCTGATTTTGATTTTTTCAATATGATTAAAAAAGCTAAAAAAAAGAGAGACAATATCTATATTGCTACTTTAAATGAATCAAAATATACAATAAAACTAGAAAACTCAATAGTTAAATCAATCTCTTATCTTGATGAGTTTGAAAACAGGGTTGATATAATTTTTAGCAATCAGAGTAAAAACAAGATATATTCACAAGATATTTTTAGAGCTAAAATTCCAGTAGAGTATGATATTATAAGAGACTAAGCTACAGAGTTAAAGATGGTTTTCCTAATAAATATCCTTGAGAGTAATCTATTCCAAGTTTTTTAACAATTTCATACTCTCTCTGGGTTTCTATATGCTCCGCAATTGTCTTAATGCCACTCTTCTTAGCAAACTGAACTATACTTTGAACAATAATCAGATTAGCTCTGTTTTTATCTATTCCTTTTATAAAACTACCATCAATTTTTATAAATTCAGCTTTTAAATCAAACATTCTATTGTATGCAGATTTATCAGTAGAAAAATCATCAATAATTACATGATAACCCATCTCTTTAAGTTTTAGTATTTGATTGTCCATAGAAGTATATTTAGAGATTATAATATCTTCTACTACTTCTAAATGAACTCTAGAGGAAGAAATATTATACTTTTTACATTTATAGTTTAAAAAATCAACTAAATACTCCTCGCGTAAATCGTACATACTGATATTTAATGAAAAATTATAGTCATTATCTTTAAATTGTTTAAATGCTTTATCTATGACTGTTCTTGTTATTTGAGTAATAAAACCAATAAGCTTAGCACTATTAATAAACTTATTTGCATCAATAAGATTGTCATCATCATCCATTAGTCTACATAGAACCTCATAGTGCTTTATTTTCGGATTGGAGTTGTTAATAATGGGCTGATAATATGTGAATACTTTATCATCTTCAAAAGCTTTTTTTAGAACTCCTATCCAATGTAGATTTTCTCTCTGTTCTTGCATGTATTGTGATTTTTTCGAAAAGATAACTGCTTGATCTCCTCCAAAATATTTTGCTTCTTTTGATGCTGATTTTGCATTTATAAATAACTTCTTCCCTTCTCCTCTATCAATACCTACTGAAAATATAACATAATGATTATGCTCTGCAAATTCAACTGGAGCTTCTTTGAAGAGCGCTTGAATCTGTTTTGCTAAAAGGATATCTTGTTCTAGCACTGGCTCATCAAGTAAAATAACAAACTCATCTGCTGTAATATGAAACAGTTCAGCATTCTTAGGTAAAAACATACCTAACCTTTTAGCGCACTCTTTTAGCAGTGTATTAGCCTTACCCATTCCATAAATACTGTTTATAAAATCAAAATGGTCTATATTAATATACATAAGGGACTGTTTCTGTCCATTTAGGGCAGTTTGTAGAGCGTATTTACTAGGAAGTCTTGTTAACTCATATATATTTTTATCTATATGGATTTTATCCTCATAGGCTTTAATCTTATCACTCATTTTCTTTTCATTAAGCATAAAGCGACCTATGCGCTTTCTTTCATATAGTAAATCTTCACTGAGCCTATTTAAGTCTAATGCTGAGCCTTTACTAATTTCATCTATATGAGATTTCATATAATTTCTATCGTGAATTAATTTCGAACAAACAATATGTATTACGTTTAATAAAGTCTTCGTATCAAAGGGTTTTTTTACAACTGCGCTTAAACATAATTCATAAATGTTAAGAAGTTTTTCGTTTGATGTTTCACTTGTTGTAAGAATTATATTTTGAAATTGATTTATAGATGTTAAATTTTTTACAAGTTGATTTATACTCATAATAGAGGATGTAGTATCTATAATGATTAAATCATAACTATTTAATTTTGCGTAACCTAGAGCGATAGTAGCATCATTTGCATCATCTACTCTGGAAAAAATCTCTCTCAACTCACTAGTCATAGCCGATAGAAAATATTGGTCTTCATCTATATATAGTAATGACAACTCTTTAGTTAGAGGTAGAATATCTTTTAACTCTGGCATAGTAGAATTTTACTATTTTATAATTAATGAACAGCTTCAAAATATATTTGGTTATATAAGAATTTGAGGGGCACAAGCTAGAGTAGAATCTAGCTTGTATATGTAGTAAAAATTAAACAGGTTTTACAGTGATACCGTATTTATTTTCAGCAATTGTACGCTCTTCTAAATGGTACCCTTTAATTTCATTGAAGTTAAGATATTTATAAATATCTGCTTCTTTGCCAGCAATTTTAGCAGGAACAATGTCCATATACTCAGCTGGAGTTGGAATACGTCCAAGTTTAGCACACACAGCAGCTAGCTCAGCAGAACCAAGATAAACTTGAGTACCTTTACCTAAACGGTTATCAAAGTTACGAGTTGATGTTGAGAAAACAGTAGAGTCAACACGAGCAGAAGCTTGGTTACCCATACATAAAGAACATCCAGGAACCTCAGTATGAGCACTGATAGCTTTATAAATATCGTAGTAACCTTCGTTAATTAGTTGTTGTTCATCCATTCTAGTTGGTGGAACAATCCAGAATTTCTCAACTGCTACACCAGACTCGCCTCTCATAACTTCACCAGCCGCACGATAGTGACCGATATTTGTCATACAAGAGCCTAAAAATACTTCATCAATTTTAGTTCCAGCAACTTCAGAAAGAAGTTTAACGTTATCTGGATCATTTGGACAAGCAAGAATTGGCTCTGTAACTGTATTTAAATCTATATCAATTACTGCAGCATACTCTGCATCAGCATCCGGTTTCATAAGTGAAGGATTTGCTAACCACTCTTTCATTTTACCAACACGACGAGCAAGTGTACGAGAATCTTCATAACCATCTTCTATCATAGACTCTAGTAGAACTACATTTGATTTTAAATACTCTTCGATTGGCGCAGTATCTAAAAGAACAGTACATGCAGCAGCTGAACGCTCAGCAGCTGAATCAGAAAGTTCAAATGCTTGTTCAGCTTTAAGCTCAGGAAGACCTTCAATCTCTAAAATACGACCAGCAAAGATATTTTTCTTACCAGCTTTAGGAACTGTTAAAAGTCCATCTTGGATTGCTTGATAAGGGATAGCATTCACAAGGTCACGAAGAGTGATACCCGGTTGCATCTCACCAGAAAATCTCACAAGAACAGACTCCGGCATAGTTAAAGGCATAGCCCCAGTTACTGCTGCAAACGCAACAACACCAGAACCACCAGGGAAAGAGATACCTAAAGGAAAACGAGTATGTGAATCTGCACCGGTTCCAACTGTATCTGGAAGAACCATTCTATTTAACCATGAGTGGATAACACCATCACCTGGGCGAAGTGCAACACCTGAACGGTTAGAGATAAAATCAGGTAGTGTGTGATGCATAATAACATCGGATGGTTTTGGATATGCTGCTGTATGACAGAAAGATTGCATAACTAAATCAGCATTGAAACCAAGTGCAGCAAGCTCTTTAATCTCATCTCTAGTCATTGGACCTGTAGTATCCTGAGAACCAACAGTTGACATTTCAGGTTCTACATACATACCTGGACGAACACCGGCAAGACCTGAAGCTTTACCAACCATTTTTTGTGCTAATGTAAAACCTTTACCAGTATCGGCAGGTTGCTCAGCAGTTAAAAATGCTTCAGAAGTACCAAGACCTAGAACACCACGAGCTTTAGAAGTTAAACCACGACCAATAATTAATGGAATACGTCCACCAGCACGTACTTCATCAGTGATAGTGTTAGGGTTCAGTTTAAAAGTAGCTATGCAAGCACCATTTTTATGAGCTTCACCTTTATATGGATAGATAGTAACAATGTCGCCAGTTTCCATACCAGTTACATCAAGCTCTAACGGTAGCGCACCTGAATCTTCACAAGTTGCAAAGAAGATTGGAGCAATGATTCCACCTAGAACAACACCACCTGTACGTTTGTTAGGAACACCATTAATGTCCTCACCCATGTGCCACTGAACAGAGTTAACACCTGACTTACGAGATGAACCAGTACCAACAACATCACCAACATAAGCGATAGGATTACCTAACTCTTTAAGTTTTTTAATTGTTTCAAGTGGTTTTTCCATTTTTGAACCAAGCATAGAGTTTGCATGTAAAGGAATATCTGAACGTGTAAATGCTTCAGAAGCTGGAGATAAATCATCTGTATTTGTTTCGCCTGGAACTTTGTAAACTGTTATTGTAATCTCTTTTGATAGAGCTGGTTTTTGAGTAAACCAATCAGCATTTGCCCATGAAGTCATAACTTCAGTTGCAGCTGCGTTTCCTGCTTTGTGTAACTCTTCTACGTCATTAAATGCGTCATAAACAAGAAGTGTATGAGAAAGTGCTTCGATTGCAGCAGCTACAACTCTATCGTTGTTTGAGCTTAATGCATCAATAAGGGGTTTAACATTATAACCACCAAGCATCATTCCAAGTTTTTGAACCGCTTCTTCAGCTGTAATTCCTGCAACGGTTGTATTACCAGCCGCTACATCATTTAAAAAAGCTGCCTTAACATAAGCTGCATCATCAACACCAGGTGGAACCCTGTTTGTTAATAAATCTAAAAGCTCTTCTGTACAATCCGCTTTGATTAACTCAATTACTTCTGCTGTTTGTTCAGCTGTAAGTGGTAATGGTGGAACACCAAGTGTTTCACGCTCTGCAATGTGTGCTTTATAATCTTCCATAAATGCCATAGTTATTCCTGTTAATAAATTTCATAGCATTATAGCTAAAGATGCATGACCAATTTTATCAGTGTTACAAAAGTAAACATAATAAAAACACTTTATGGACATATTGTATATATTTGTAACACATATTTTCTATTCTGTACTAATTTATTGCTATCATATATAAATTATTACTTAAAATAAATCTACAAAATGAAAATATTATGCGGTATTTTACAACTGTTATTTATACTTGAAGTCAAAGGATAAGTTATGAAAGAGTACAGAATTGAAAGTGATTCGTTTGGTGACTTAAAAGTACCATCTGAGAAATACTATGGAGCACAGTCTGCTAGATCGTTAATAAACTTTCCTATTGGCGAGGAGACTATGCCAAAGCCATTGATTGCTGCGTTAGGAATAGTGAAAAAATCTGCTGCACAGGTAAACATAGACTTTGGTCTTTTAGATTTACCAATCGGTAATGCAATAATAGAAGCGGCGTGTGAAGTTGCAGAGGGTAAACTTAATAATCACTTTCCTCTGTCAGTATGGCAAACAGGCTCAGGAACACAGACCAATATGAATGCTAATGAAGTTATAGCAAACCGTGCAATTGAAATCTTAGGTGGTGTTATCGGCTCAAAAGAACCCGTACATCCAAATGACCATTGTAATATGGGACAATCGTCAAATGACACCTTTCCTACCGCCATGCATATTGCAGCCGTAGTTGAAATAACAAATAAGTTACTACCTGCCCTTAAGCATATGAAAAATGAACTTGATAAAAAAGTAAACTCTTTTAGCCATCTAGTTAAAATTGGTAGAACTCATACTCAAGATGCAACACCAATCACTTTGGGACAGGAGTTTTCAGGCTACTCAGCACAGATTAAAAACTCAATTCGTAGAGTTGAAACAGTTCTCCCTGCCCTCTATCAGTTAGCTCAAGGTGGTACAGCTGTTGGTACAGGTTTAAATAGTGTTAAAGGTTTCGATGTTGCGTTTGCTAAAGAGGTTGCAAGAACAACAGAACTACCCTTTATTACAGCAGAGAATAAGTTTGAAGCTTTGGCTGCACATGATGCTATTGTAGAAGCTAGCGGGGCACTTAACACAGTTGCAGTCAGTATTATGAAAGTTGCAAATGATATTCGCTTTTTAGCTTCTGGTCCTCGGTGTGGTATTGGAGAGATTAGTCTGCCTGAAAATGAACCAGGCTCTTCAATCATGCCAGGAAAAGTGAATCCTACACAGAGTGAGGCACTAACTATGATTGCAGCTCAAGTTATGGGGAACAACACAACGATATC
>JAGGWO010000111.1 GCA_021157485.1 Sulfurimonas sp.
AGCTCAACATTATGATTTTGTGTTGAGAGAGAACCATAAAAGCGATTTGTCTCTTTATCTCTTCCTAGAGTCTCCCCATGATGTTCATAAGTGTCTTGTTTTTTGCCTGTATGGTTTGCATACATAAAGTAGGATATATCATCTGTTTTATCTGCATAGTAAACATTCTGTTTATTCGCGCCCTTATTGTCAATAGTTACTTTAACTCGTCCACCCTCATCATGCTCAGCAGTTTTAGAGTAGAGACGTATAACAGTAGTAGCAGGCTCAACCCCAAAGTCAAAAGATGGAAAGCCTTCGTAAATCTCTACATGGTCAATAAAGTCCATCTCCATATCACCAAACAAAAAGAACCCATTACCAGTAATAGAAGTTATTAGTTCTGTTTCGTTCAGATAAATACGAACACTTTTTGATGCATAACTAAGGGGGTCTTGACTTAATATATCTGGATGGGAAGTTCGATTTTCAGCGTAAGGAAAAAAACGAAATGATTTTAAGATATCCTTGAGTGTTTCTACTTGCATACGCTCTAAGTCATCACGAGTATATACGATTAAGTTTCCGGCACTCTCATCTTTTGTTTTGTTGGATAGCTCAGACTCTTTTTCGTAGTCGGTTAAAAGAGAATCTATCCCCTCAGCATAAGAAAGTGATATAAAAATTAGAATTAAAAGTAATGCTTTCATTCTTTGATAATAATACTTTGTCTCTTAAATATTCATTAATATAATAGATAGTGAATATTTTATTAAAAATTTATGATTTTTTCTATGTCTTGTGCGAGGATAACACCCTGTTTGTGCCAAAGAGTTGAATTTTTATTTTCATATATTATCATTGTTGGAACCTGTATAATACCAAACTTCTCAGCTAACGCTTCAGAATCACCACAATCTATCTCAAGCACAGATACATTCTCATAAGCATCATCAATCTCTTCAAGCTCAAACTCTAGTGCCATGCAGGCATCGCAATATTCTGAGCCAAATTTTAGTATCACAATTTGTTTCTTTTGGAACTCCGCGTCTAGTACTTCATCGAAGTCAAAATCATCTACTTGTATAAAAGACATTCTATATATTTCCTTTTTTAGTTAAAACCATAATCTTTCTCTCCTTGTTCTATCATGAGAAGCCTACAACTTTTTTCTAAAACTGCAAGTTGTTTTGCCATCTCATGAAGGTCACGATTGTATGTATAAACGCCATAACCACGGATAACCATAATATTTGTTTTTTTTGTTTGAAAATAGTAGGCTATTTCAGTCTCTGCTCTATCATACCAGTCATCAAACTGTTTTGGGTCAACTATATCTATAGAACCTATATCTTTATGTCCAAAGTAGTCTTTTGGGGAGATGATGTTGTGCATAAGTGAATAAGCTGTTGTAAAGGGAGGCATACTAAAACATATAAACTTTGCTTCAGAGATTTGAGAGTAGATACTAAAGTGAATTTTGGAGTCTATACTCGCCTGATTCCATCTGTAATCTTTTTTGAAATAGAGTTCTATTAAATTTGTTTCATCAATAGCATCAAAAACGGCTTCTGTGGTATTTATAACAAAACGATTTGATTCTGTTTTTGCAGAAATCGAACCGTGATAAATTCCAAAAAAATCCTTTCTAAACATAGAAAGAGCCAGTGTAGCGAGTTTTGTTTTTAGACTCTGTCTATTCATTTTTGCCCCTATTTTTATATCTATGGTGTAAGTATATAGTTATAAAGTTAAAAACAAGCCCAATCAAAGATAATAATAATTATACAAAAAGATGATAAAATACTGAAGAAGTCGTGATGTGTATCTTGAGCGGGAGTGTTTTATGAATGAAATTGAAGTAGGTGAATTTCTTTTATCTTTATCTTTAGTTTTTGCTTTGACTTACAGTGTAGGGTATTTTCTCTCAAAATTCAAAATACCAAGTATTTTAGCAGCTCTGTTTGTAGGTATAGCTCTAAGCTATACACAATTTTCTCCTTTTATTCACTCTGTTTATGCCTTTGAAAGCACATTCTCATTTCTTTCCAACCTTGGTGTACTCTTTTTACTTTTTTATATAGGGTTACAGATTGAATTAGGAGAGATGAAAAAATCTAGTTCCGATATTGTATGGCTGACTATTTTAAACACTTCTATTCCATTTTTTTTAGGTGTTATTGCAATGCTATTATATGGTTATGATTGGGCAATTGCGCTTGTCATAGGAATGACACGAATGCCTACAGCTGAAGCAGTGATTGTGCCGATTCTAGATGAGTTTAATATGATTAAAACAAGAATTGGTACCTTTATCATAGGAGCAGGAGTTCTTGATGATATTGTCGAGGTTTTATTAGTAGGTATTGTTTCTATTTGGATTGGTTCTAAGAGTGGTGAATCTCACGGTGGAATAGTTGGTCTTTTAGTAGGTATATTTTCATTCGCCATTATATCTTGGGTATTTTATAAGTTAATGCCACGAATTATGAAAAAATATGAACCTGCTAATTTAAGTTCATTAATGATTTTTTCACTTATTATACTTTTTGGATTTGGTGGTTTTGGAGAGTATGTAGAGCTTGGAATGGTTGTAGGGGCTATTGTGGCAGGCGTTATTATGCGACCACTATTTGAAAAAGAAGAGAAAAAAGGAGAGTTACTCTCCACCCAAACGCAGACTTTGAGTTACGGTTTTTTCGGTGTAATATTTTTCTTTTGGGTAGGTTTTAATGCAGATATGGCAGGTTTTTTACAAGAACCGCTTTTAGCTATTGTTCTTTTTTTAGCAGGTACTGCGGGAAAACTTCTAGGTGTATTTTTAATGGTGCCAATGAAAAAAATAAATTTTAAAGAAGCTGTTATAATTGGAACGGGTCTTAATGCGAGACTTACTACTGAAATTATTGTTGCTCAGTTATTATATGCCGCTGCTATTATTGACCTAAAGCTCTTTACTGCATTGGTTGCAGCATCTGCTTTTTCTACAATTATTGTGCCTTTGGCATTTTCATTTATGATACGTTTTTGGGGAGATGAGGTTTATAATGCAAAATAATTTTCAATGGCAGACTTATGAGACAGATTCTGTAATAAAAGAGTTTAAAAGTAGTCTCAAAAATGGTTTAAGTACAGATGAAATTCTCTCTAGAGCAGAAAAATATGGAGAGAACAGACTTATTCGTATTATTAAAACACCTTGGTACAAAGTGCTTTTCAGACAGTTTACAGATGTACTTATCCTTATACTTTTTGCAGCAGCAATCATATCTCTTATGATTGGTGAAATTGGCGATGCTATAACTATTTTGGTTATTATTCTACTCAATGGTGTACTTGGATTTGTTCAGGAATTTAAGGCTGAAAATGCTATTGAAGCATTGAGGGAGATGCTGCATCCGACCTGTAAGGTTCTACGTGACTCTAAAGAGAAAATTTTAGATGCAAAACTACTAGTTCCCGGAGATATTGTCTTTTTAGAAATTGGTGATAAAATTCCTGCAGATTTAAGACTAATAGAGAGTTTTAATCTAAAGGTTGATGAATCCTCTTTAACAGGAGAGTCAGCATCACTCTCCAAACAAACTTCTGTAATAAGCAGCGATACACCACTCTCTCAAATCTCTAATATGGGCTGGATGGGAACAGCAGTGGTTAATGGACGAGCAACAGGTATCGTTGTTCAAACGGGTATGAATACTCAATTTGGAAAGATTGCACAAATGATGCAGTCTGTTGACAGTGAGCCAACACCTTTACAAAAAAAACTTGCAGTTTTAGGGAAACAACTAGGAATATACTCCGTTGCAATTTCAATACTTGTTGCTCTTATTGGATGGCTTTTAGGGAAAGACTTATCTGAAATGTTTTTAACCGGTATTGCTTTAGCTGTTGCTGTGGTGCCAGAAGGTCTTCCTGCTGTTGTAACAGTTACTTTAGCACTTGGTATAAAAGCAATGGCAAAAGAAAAAGCTCTTTTAAGACGACTTCAAGCTGCTGAAACTCTTGGTGCAGCTACAACTATTTGTACTGATAAGACCGGAACACTAACTCAAAATCAGATGACAGTTAAAAAGATTTGGCTTCCCTCTGGAAAAATTAAAGTAACCGGAAGTGGCTATGACCCTGCCGGTCATTTCGAATCTAATGGTAAGAAAATAAATTATAAAAATAACCAAGATTTAATGCTTCTTTTAAAATCTGCTCTAATATGTAATCATGCCAAAGTTCAAAAAAACAGTTCTGATTGGGAAGCTATCGGAGAGCCAACTGAAGCATCTTTAATTGTAGCTGCTTATAAAGCGTGGTTGCATTTAGATGATAATGAAACTACAATAAGTGAGTTTTCTTTTAACTCTACTCGTAAAAGAATGAGTCTTATTTTACATGAGAAAGATGCATTGAAAGCTTATGTAAAAGGAGCTCCGGAAGTTATACTTGAGAGGTCTACTAAGATTTTTAAAAATGGGAATCTTTTTTCTTTAGATAAAGGCTATAAAAAAGAGATAGAAAGTGCATATAAAGAGATGGCAAAAAGTGGTTTAAGAACATTAGCTATTGCATTTAGAGAACTTCCACAAGATATACAA
>JAGGWO010000036.1 GCA_021157485.1 Sulfurimonas sp.
AAAATAAGCTTTCTATCATCAAATTTAAATTCATCACCAAATATTTTGCCAAATATCTCTAGTGTATCCTTAGCAATACGACCTTTTGGAAGTGCAACTGTTAGCATCTGTAACGCCCTTGTATATATTAATTATTTTTGGCATTTTAGCTAAATATTGCTCAAAGTCTGATGAGTTGTTTTAATTTGATACAATGGCCCTTATAATAAGGACATTTATAATGAGTAACGAAGTAAATAATTTTTCTATAGCTGAAGAGATTTGGCATGCTGTTACACACGGTGTTGGATTCTTTTTAAGTATTGCTGCCTTAGTTTTGCTAGTACTCTTTGCTTATGACAATGAAAATAGTATAAATATGTTCTCAGCAATCATTTATGGCTCTGCTTTAGTAGTTATGTATGGAAGTTCAACTCTTTATCATGCGATCACTAACACTGATCTAAAACGTCTGTTTCAGAAGTTTGACCATAGTGCTATATACTTTTTGATAGCTGGAACATATACACCTATAGTTTTAGTCGCGATTGGTGGTGAAACAGGATGGATTATATTTGGAGTTGAGTGGGGAATTGCTATTATTGGAATAGCTCTAAAATTCATCTACCCCGGACGATTTGAAGCCCTCTCTCTAATAGCATACATTCTTATGGGTTGGTTGATTGTAGTAGTTTTGGACACCCTAAGAGCAAATATAGATCCTGTTGGATTTTGGTTAATTGCAGCAGGAGGGGCTTCATATACCGGAGGAGTAGCATTTTACATCAAAGATCATATCAAGTATTTTCACGCAGTATGGCATCTCTTTGTAATTGCAGGTTCAGTTTTACAGTTTTTAGCAGTACTACTCTATATAGTATAAATGTTTAGATACAATACCCTAAAAATTCAGGATACGACATGTCAAATGAGGTAAATCATTTCTCTTTTGCTGAAGAAGTTTGGCATTCTATAACACATGGAGTTGGTTTTCTTTTAAGTATTGCTGCTTTAACTCTGCTTGTTGCCTTTGCTGCGATTGGTGGAAAACCCATAAATATAGTCTCTGCATCTATTTATGGAACTGCATTAGTCGTTATGTACGGGAGTTCAACTCTTTATCATGCGATATCTCACAAAGAGATAAAACAGTTTTTTCAAAAGTTTGATCATAGTGCTATATATTTTTTAATCGCTGGAAGTTATACGCCAGTATTATTGATAACTATAGTTGGAATTGAAGGCTGGATTCTGTTTTCAATCGAGTGGCTGATTGCTATAGTAGGTATAGGTTTAAAATTTATATATCCTGGCCGATTTGAAGCTCTTGCCATGGTAGCTTATATTCTTATGGGATGGTTGATTGTAGTTATCTTTGAAACTTTCAAAAACAGTATAGATCCAGTAGGGTTTTGGCTACTAGTCAGTGGTGGAATTGCTTACAGTATTGGAATAGTATTTTTTATAAAAGGTCATAAAAAACACTTCCATACAATATGGCATCTCTTTGTACTCGCAGGCTCAATTTTTCAATTTTTTGCAATACTCTTATATGTGGTTTAGTTAGCTTTTAAAATCTTACTCATCCCTTTAAAGATAAGAATCTCATCTACCTTTGCGTTTGAAAAAATCTTTGTAAACTCTTTTGCATCTCCACCTGTTAAATATATCTCCATCTCATGAGAGACAACTTCTGAGTAAAAAGTTTTCAAGTAACCGTAACTTATAGCGTCCCCAGAGTTTTTTGGCAAAACAGTTAAATCTAAATCGAAGTTAAAAGGGTACGCAAGAGCTGGAGAGATATTCTCATACGTTTTTGACATGGCTGTTATTCCAGGATAGATAAAACCACCTTGAAACTTTCCATCTTTAACTATATCCACAGTTATTGCACTTCCTGCATCTACAATTACACCATTTTGTATCGCTTCACAAGCAAAGATTCTATCAACACCCATAGTCTCATAGTAATTACTCATATCTACGTGAGTCTTGAGATTTATCCAGTTATCTAAAGTCTCTAAAACTTTTCCAACTGAAGCGTTAACAGAGATATAGTAAACCTTTTGAGTTATTGATGAGGGATTAAATGCAGTAACACTCTCTCTATAATCCCTTGAATCATCCAAAAAGTGGTAAGAGGTATTTCCGATGTCACAAAGAAGCATTATTGGATTTTCCAGCCTTGCGTTTTAAATGCTGCTTTTGCTTTAGAACATAGAGGAGCGTCAATGAAGAGAATTTTATGTTTAAAGTTATGCCCACAGTACAGAGTAAGTTTTGTATAAATCTCTTCAAACTTATGCACATCTTTCATAAGTAGACGGCTCTTTTGACTCACTGCGAAGATTGCCCAAAAGTAACCGTTTATATCTGTCGCTTTATACATCTTTATTTTGTTTCTAATGCCAAGTTCCTTTGGAGAAACTTCTTGCATTTTTTTATAAATTTTCCCTTTTTGTCTTAGGGAGTCTACTACCATCTGCATATCTATTATTTAGCCTTTAAAAGTATATTTTGATTTATACATTTTATCTAAATATTCTTTTCAAAATACTTTTGACGTTAAAATTAAAGTTTTATCTTATTTTAATCGTCAATAGTGTACAATCACTTACAATTTTACAAAGGTAAACTTATGATTAAACTACTTCTATTTACTTCACTTCTTCTATTTTTCAATGCATGTGATGAGAAAGAACCAGCTAAAAATCTAGATGGTAAGATACTTACAGAGCAAAAGTGTGCATCTTGTCACAACTTAAATATGCCTCCAGTTATCTCAGATGACGAACTTGCACCTCCGATGATGGCTGTTGCGTTTCATATGCCTGATTTTATGAAACCAAAAGATGAGAGTCAGAGAATTCCAATGGCTATAGAGTTTGTAGTTGATTATGTTCGCAATCCAGCGTTAGAAAAATCCAAGTGTGATAAAGAGAGTATAAAAAGATATGGAGTTATGCCATCTCAAAAAGAGAAAGTTAGCCAAGATGAACTACAAGCAATCGCTACATATATGTTTAACCACTATACTCAAGAAAACTTATCCAAGATACAAAAAGATATAGCTGCGTTTAATGCTCTTACACCAGGAGAAAAACTAGCTCTAAAACATAAATGTTTAGGGTGTCATAAAGTTAATAAAAAGATTGTAGGTCCTTCATTTGTTGATATTGCAAAGAAGTATAAAGGTTCTAAAAACAAAATAATTCAAGCAATTAAGAATGGAAGTAAAAATAGCTGGAAAAGTTCAAATGGTGCTGTTATGCCACCGTTTAAACAGATAAATGAAGAGGAGTTAGAAGTTTTATCAGATTGGATTTTGAAATCTAACTCATAAAAGCCGGGTATACCCTTTTAATAATGAAGTATATTTTACAACCTATACAGTAGCTAAAAAAGAGATCAAGTAAAGAGCAAGACAAAAATATAGCTGCAACTACTAACGAAATAAACGGTGCATTTAAAAAGTGAGCTATTATAAGTAAAAAAACAAATAGTAGTCCAAACATACCTGCTAATCTTTTGGCTCCACCATCTGCAAACTTCTCTTTCATTCTAAATAGGCTCTTTATCTGCTTAGAGAGCATACTAATTGGTGAGAATTCTTTATTTAAAAAAAGTTTGATTATAAAATCTAATGCTAAAAATATTAATATATAGACATTTGAACTAAACAGATAGAGTATCACTAAAGATGCAACAAATAAAGCACTTAGTCTTGATACATTTGAATCTACTCTCTCAAAATTGAGAGGACACGAATTTGGCATTACTACTACCCTTGTTAATTATTATGAGTAGAATTCTAGTGAAATTTTCTTATATTCTCTTGTATTTCATCTATTACTTTTTCTAATTTTGCCTCTTTTGCAAAACATCGTCTCATGGTACATGCCAAGTAATCATCATCATTACTTTTTTTCATTAAAACATATGGATATTTTATTTTACTTATCTCATCTCGATTTTTTAAAAGATTCTCTTTTTTACTTTTAAGCGTTACGACTTGGAGATTCTGCATTAAAAACGCAGCTGCGGCCGCTGGAGCATTAGCTTGTTTTAAACGCAACTCTGTATTTATACTTTCAAGTGTACTAATTGCTAACTTTTCATATCTAAATGACGCTTTTAGACTTGCCATCTTCACAATATTTTGAGCCATTTTAGAGAGTGGTGATGTGTAGTATTTATCTTTCAAATTAGCCTTTATATTCATCTCATCATCAGATAGATACCAAATACCATCTCTATAAAACTTACTTTTCGCCCTATTTAAAAGATACTCTGCAAAATCTAATTTTTTCTCTTCATAATCAACCTCATATCCAGCAATTAGAGCAGAAATCAAAAAGCTATAATCCTCTAAGAGTCCAAGTTGTGTAGGCTTTATATCACCTATTGTTTGATGATACAACTCTCCCCTATTAAACATTAACTCCCTTAATGCGCTTAGATGTTTATCTGCCTTATCTTTATACTTCTTATCTATAGATGATGCTTTATACAGAGCTTCAATCATTAAAGCGTTCCAAGCTGTATTTATCTTCTTGTCAATAAATGGATACTCTTTAGTTTTTCTCACTTTTAACAACTCTGACTTAAACTCGTTAAAACCTTTTGGTCTATCGTTAGTGTAAAAATTCATATGAACTTTGCCTTCAAAGTTTCCCTCTATCGTAAATTCTAAAGACTCCTCAATCTCCGCAGCATGAGGATTATTTTTAAGAGCATCTTTAGTCTGCGCAGGAGTAAAAAGAAAGAACTCTCCCTCTTGATGGTCTGAATCGGCATCGCTCGCACTAAAGTATAAACTATTATGCAAGAACCTCTTATCAAGCATATCAATACTCTCTATTACTACTGTTTTATAAAGCTCTTTAGAACTTAAACTGTATCCTCTAATATATAGAGGTATTAACTCGGCTTGATTGTATAACATCTTCTCAAAATGTGGAATCTCCCATGCAGGATCTACACTGTAACGGTAAAAGCCACCACCTACATGGTCATAAACTCCTTTTAAAGCCATGGTGTCAAGCATTTGAAAACTATTACTAAGTAACTTATCATCATCGTTTATAAGTGCTAAGTCCATCATCAACGAAAGCTTCGCTGCCTCTGGAAATTTTTTACGTCTGCCAAAACCTCCAAATATTGTGTCATAACTTTTAGAAATAGAGTTACTTAGTGTTCTAACTGATATATCTTGTGTCAGCCCTTCACTCTCTTGTCGCGGTTTTTTTACGAGCTCTTCAATCTCTTTTATATCTACTTGAACTGCTTTAAAATCTCTCTGATATTTTTCTCCAAGTCTGCTTAAAAGAGTATCTAATCCCTCTGAGTAAGACTCTCTTTGTGGTGGTATATATGTTG
>JAGGWO010000023.1 GCA_021157485.1 Sulfurimonas sp.
GTTTAAGCCTTAGACAATTTTTCTATTTCTAAATGCTAATGCAATAATTAAAAATACAATTGCATAACTAATTGGTACAAAGTCCGGAATTGGAACCGGATCACCTTTTGCATATGAATGAAGACCTGCAAGGTAGTAGTTTACTCCAAAGTAAGTCATAAGCACTGATGTAAAAGAGAGAAGTGAGATAACACTATAGTTAAACTCACTATAGATTGATTTGATAAATCTTAAGTGAACAACAACTGCATATACCAAGATCGTAACAAGTGCCCATGTCTCTTTTGGATCCCAACCCCAGTATCTACCCCAAGACTCATTTGCCCAAACGCCACCTAGAAAGTTTCCTATAGTGAGAAGAACCAGTCCAACCATAAGAGCCATTTCATTGATTGCGTTTAACTCTTTAATAGAGAGTGATATCTGTCTCTCATTTTTTTCAGTTTTAAGTATAAAAAGGATAATAGTTATAAACCCAAGAAGTGCTCCAAGCCCTATAAAACCGTAACTTGCAGTAATCATTGAAACATGAATACTTAACCAGTAAGAGTTAAGAACAGGTACTAGATTTGTTACCTGTGGATTCATCCAATTTAGGTGCGCTACAAAAAGAATAAGACCTGCTAATATTCCTGTTGAAGCCATAGTCATTGGTGAGCGTTTTGAGAAGATAAAACCAGCTAAAACAGTTGCCCAACCGATATAAATCATAGACTCATAGCCATTTGACCAAGGAGCGTGACCTGAGATATACCATCTTAGAGCCAAACCAAATGTATGTGCAATAAAGAATATTATTAAAAGAAAAAGTGTTGCTTTTGAAAACATATCTATTTTAAACTTTGGTTTTAAAATCTTAACAAAACTAACAATTAAAAGTATAAAACCTACTAGTAAATAGAGTGGATAAAGTGTTTCAAAGATATAAGCATGGTTGTAAAACATCTCAGCTTTCACCTTGTTCTCACTTGGATAAACTTCTCCACCATAGAATTTTTGATACTTTACTATCTCAGCTAAAGCTTCATCACTTTTACTCCAGTCACCACTCGTTAAAGAGGCATCCATAGATGTAAAGTACTTAACTGCAACCTCTCTAAGTTTCATAGCATCCGTCTGCTCAAAATTTTGAAGTGCATCTATAGTCGCAAACCACTTATTATTTGCATCACTAGGCTTTGGCCAAATTTTAATAATAGAACCTGTATAAACCATATAAGCAACATTAAGTCTCTCATCAATTGTAAGAGCTGCTTTATCTAGTTTATTTCTATGTTTTGCCTCTTTTCTTGTAGCTTCTTCTACTATTTCAGCTAATTTATAGCCTCTCATATTTTTAGAATCATCAAAGAATTGGCTAAAAGACGCATACTTAGCATCAACTTTTATACCAAGAAGTTTATTTACTTCTTCATCTTTTGTTTTAATGAGTTTTATATCTTGAAATGAATCAGGTCTAATCATCATTCCTAAAACAACTTGATTTGGAGTTAATTTTATATCTCCAACTGATAAACTTGAACTACCATGTATTTTAGCTAATATCTCTGTAGTGAGCGTATCCATAGGCTTCATTCTACCGCCACTATCTTGAACAATCAAAGTACCAAACTTATCTGCATGTACTTTATCAAAGGCTAAAATAGTTTTTATTGTAGAGTCTGCTTCAGCTGCTTGAGACGGAGTAATACTCAGTGCCAAACCAACTGCAATTAAAAGGCCTAATGCCTTATCAGCACTCGCTTTTTTAGCTTTTGCTGCCAGTTTAGAAAATCTATGTTGTTTAGAAAATAGTGACCAAAACATTCCTAAAGCTAGAAGGAAATAACCTATGTATGATGGAAGAGTTCCTGGGTCATTATTTACAGAAAGAACCGTTCCTTTCTCATCTTGGTCATATGAAGCTTGGAAAAATCTATATCCGCGATGCTCTAAAATGTTGTTCATAAAGATTCTATATGGTATCTCGATATTTTGCTCTTTATCTATTAAAATAACCTCACTTGCATATGAAGCAGGACTCATTGAGCCAGGATAGCGGTCAAGTTGAAAATCTTTGAGATAAATTTCAAATGGAAGTTGAAGCATTTTTGAACCATAAGAGAGATTAACATCTACGCCATTGACTACGTTATGATACTCTTTTGCCATTCTTCCAACTTTTCCGTATATCAACACTTCTTTTGAAGTTCCACCAACATCTATGTTGAATTTAAACGCATCATACCCTGGTTGTTGCGGAGATGCTTTTGGATTGGAAATAATTTTTTTAGATGCATGTGGCAAGAACTCACGTAAAACAAATCCACCGCCTGCAAAACTAAAAAGAGTTCTTGTAGTAAATGGCTCTTTCGTATTTGGACCTAAATCACCCTTTACGCTTGTATCCATCTTTAAAAAGCTAATAGTCATATCATAGTTCATATAGAACTTGTCATTTTCTACGTAAAGTAAAATTACTTGCTTATCAAAAGATTTGCCAGAGTTAAAATCTAAAACAAAGTTATCACTCTCAAAAAACTCACCCTCACCTAAAGTGATAGGCTCACCTTTACCATTTCCAGTAATCATCATAGATGCGTAAGCTTTTCCATCTTTGTCAGCAACTGTACTCTCTATAGCATCAGGAATATAATCAACTAAATTAACATTAACCTCTTTGCCATCAATCTCTAAAGATGAAGATATATGGTTGGAAGTTCTTTTTGAAAGATATAAGCTTTTTGAAGTCGAAACTGTCTTATTACCAACCGTAGCATCTACATTAAAATAAGTTTCAGAACTAATCATAGTCGAAGCACTATCACCCTCGCGTATATGCATAGTTCCTTCATAACCTATATAACGAGTCATTGCAGCACCGATTAAAATAACTATAAACGCAATATGAAAAATAAAAATTGGTGCTTTTTTAATTGTATACATTTTATATTTTTGGATGTTGAGCATTAAGTTAATTGTTAAAACAGCTAGTAAAACTTCAAACCATCTTGCATTATATACATCTGCTTTTGCAGTTATAGTTCCGTAGTCATTCTCAATAAATGTAGCGTAACCAATAGCACCAGCGAAGATTAACATCAAAATTGCCATTGTTTTCATAGAAGTAAAAATAGATAAAAGTTGTTTCATAAAAATAAGTCCTTATTTAAAAGGGATATTCTAGTGAAAATTAGCTAATAATGGCTTAAAAATTAAAAAAGAGAGAGAAACTCTAAGGCTAAGCTAAAAACTCTTCTATATACTCAGCAATATCGCCTATAGCTTCAGTAGCTTTTGAATAGTAAACCTTAGTGAAATAGCTATCATCTATGGCATCACTCGGCTCTAAATTATTAAGAATTGATTTATCTGTAAGTTGTGCAAAATAGGTAACATCTAAAACATTTCCGCTAGTACCAATAATAACAATAAGCTCACACTCATTAAGAGCTTGAGTCAGACTTGCATAAAGAGGTGCAGCCTCTCCGAAAAATACAATATTTGGTCGGAGTTCACCACCACACTCTGGGCACTGTGCATTAAAACACTCATTTTGCTTTTTGTATCCTATCTCAAAAACTTCTTCACAAGCTCGACATCTAAGCTCACGTAAGAAACCATGCAGGTGTACTATTTCATCTCTTTGCATTCCTGCTTTTTCAAACAGATCATCTACATTTTGTGTCAGCACAGCTATATCATTCGGGTATGTATGTTTGAGTTCAACTATCACCTTATGAGCATAATTTGGCTCTTTAAACTCTATATCCTCACGTCTTGCATCATAAAAAGCTCTTGTAGCATCTCCATTTGTGTCTAAACATCCTGCGCTGCAAACATCTTCTACACGGTGTTTTTCCCAGAGTCCATCACTGTCTCTAAAGGTTGATATTCCAGACTCTGCACTTATACCAGCACCTGAAAGGATTAAGACTTTAGCCATTTTCTTATACCTATTTCACCATATTATCTAGATGATCAAATAGTTCCGTAGAAGCTATCTCTGTATCTTTAAATAATTTTATTAGTTCATCTGAATCAGATAGACCACTATTTTTAAGAAGAGTCATGATTTTAGCAACACTCTCATGTACCTTTTTATGAGGGAGTAGAACAGCAGAGTATGCGCTGCTATCTCCAAACTCTACTTTTCCTTCACCTGCATACCATTGTCCAAGATTACAAGTTGTATGACTACTCAAATTTGTTATTGGTTTACCTTCAAACACCGAAGAGTATGCATGATTTTTAAATACTACATGATCTAGCTTTGCCATATTTGCAAACAGTTCATGACCAATATTTGTATTGTCTTTTTTAATTTTTTCAGCATTTGACACAAGTTCGAAAAGAGCCTCTTTAAATTTATCTAACTGCTCTTCAGAAGATGTTGCATACTTCTCAATAGATTCGCTATTCTCTGACATATTTACGGAATTTTGCTTAAGAACACTTATATTAGCTTCTACTTCACTTGTCGCTTTTTGTGTTCTTTCAGCAAGTTTTCTAACTTCATCGGCAACAACAGCAAATCCACGTCCATGCTCACCTGCACGTGCCGCTTCTATAGCTGCGTTTAAAGCCAACAAATTAGTCTGGTCTGATATATCTTTAATAAGTGAGATTATATTAAAGATATCCTCGACATTTGAGCCAAGCTCCTCCGAAGATGCTCTTGTCTCACCAATCATCTCTGTTATACTTGATATTGTTGAGATAACTTCATCTGTTGAAGATGTGACTCTAGCTATAACACTTGAAGTCTCTTCATTTAATTTATTTACATCTCCTACATTTTCAACATTTACTTTCATACTGTTATATAAATTATTTGCGTTGTCAATTGATCCTGAAATCATACTATCTGCAAGGGCTAAATGAAGTGCACTTTCATCCATTCTTTTTTGAATTTCAATAGCTGACTCTTCTGCTTTTTTAGCTTCTGATTTTTCAGCAATTGCTAACTCTTCAACTTTATCTAAAAATATATTTAAACTGCCGAGTGCTTTACCAAGTTCATCATTTGTTGCTATTGGCAATCTTATTGAAAGGTCAGCATCACCTTCTGCTAACTCTTTTGCTACTTTATCTAAATTAATAATTGGTTTTGATATAGCAACTTTTATAACAACCACTAAAAATATCAATATAAACAGATCAAGCAATGCCATAATATATACTTGTCTCATAAGTGAATCTTCAGACTTTGAAATAACACTGTTTACATTTGAGATTTTATTACCTGATAGTGCATAACCAACCACATTATTTGAAAAATCAACTATTGGCTCTGATACAACTAAATATTTATCTGTAATTTGATAACCATCAGTTTTTGAAATATCAATATTTTTCAAGTCATTCATAAACTCTTTGCTAACTACACTCTCTTTTACTGCTAAAGAGTACTTGCCAATTTTAGGAGCAGAAGCTACAAGCGTAGAGATTTTAAGATACTCCTCTTTCATAACTATAACTATGTCAAAATCATGATTCTTTTTAGCACCTTTAACTACAGAATTAAGTCCCTGCATAAACTCAACTGAACCTAAATAATTATTTCCATCCATTACAGGAGCTAAACCACGAAGAACTAATCCTGCACGACCTAGTTCTATAGCGACTAATGGTTTTTTAGTGGCTTTAACACTTACAATTGTTTTTCTAAAAGATTTTAGGTCATCCCCGTACTTTTTTGGTTTCCATGCTCTTAAAAAACTATGTACATTTGCATCATGTATATGAACTTTGATGTTTTTATAGTTTGTACTATCTTTGAACTCTTTTGAAATAGTACTTAAACCATTCATAGCAATAGTTCTATTATTCTCTTTTAGAGCACGAACAACACTGTAGTTTTTAGCAATATTGATGGCATTTGTCAGACCAATATTATACTTTGAATTGATAGCTTCTTTATAAACAGAACGCAGAGATTTTTCTTGAGTAGTATATGTATCCTCTTCCATCTCATCTATGGAGTAAAAGTAGTTGATGATAATAATGATAAAACCAATTAAGATTGATAGGATTAACGGAATGTGGATTTTTTGACTGATCGATAGATTGTTCATTAATATGCCCTTTGAAAAATATGTAAAATATTATAACACAGTTCACATCATTTATAAGAATTTATAATTATTTAAGCATAAAAGTTATTTCAAAATCTCCACTCTCTAGCTCTTTAGCCTCATATAAAAAATAGTCTGATATTTTTGCATAAAGTGGCGATGGTTCGTGAAAAAAAGTACCTACAACTCTCTCATTTTTACTCTTTATCATTTTAAGAACATTGATTGTATTAACCATTGGTTCAGGGGGTTGACACTCCGTTGCATCAAATTCGTAAAAGATTAAACCATCTTTTTCGTACTTGTAAAAATCTAATGTCCCAAAAGGCACCTTTACTAACTCTTTATCCATCTAATAACCTTAATTTAAATATGTATATATTTTTGTTGTTCTGAATTCCATTTAAAACTATTTGCAACTTTTTTAAAGGCTTTTAAAACTATAGTCTCATGACAATCATTACCGTAGATAGTGATTGGTGTGTGATAGTATCTATTGTAAGATGCTATTGGATGTAAAAGTATCTCTTTCCAAGTTAATTCTATCTTACCCTCATATGGTTCAAACGCAACTGCTGAAATTACACTTTTTTTTGTAACACTACATTTAAAATGACAAACAACATAGAAACTATCCATCTTTACAAACTCTAAAAGTTGTAAAACATTGTTATGAATTATAGGCATAATTGTTCCCCTCTGTTTTTAAGAGAGTAGCAAGTTTTATTCCTAAATAGGGAGCTTAACTTGAAAACCTTTCCTCTCTCCATCCAATAATATAACATCTCCATTGTGAGCTTCAGCAATCTGCTTAGATAAAACAAGACCCAAACCGTTACCTTTTACTTTTGTACTTTTAAAAGCTTCAAAAAGGTCTTTTTTATTCTCAATAGCTATACCAGTGTCATATATTTTAAAAATATGATCTATCTCATCTGAGTCATATATTACTTCGATAACACCCTCTTCCTCTTCATCTAATTCAATAGCATCAATAGCATTAATAATGAAATTTGAAAATAGCATCTCTAAGAGATCTTTATCTGCGTTTATAGTGAATTCTTGCTCAGGAAAGATAAATTTTATATCTTTTGAATATGCATAATATTCTATGGATTCATCGATAGATTTCTTTAAAGTATTCCATGAAAATGGCTCTTTTGTAGCTTCTACACCCTTAGAAAACATCAAAGTGGCTTTAATAATTCTATCAATCCGACTAACAGATTTTTGTATCTCTTCAACAATAGGGATATTTTCAGCAATTACCCTCTTTTTTAGAGTTGAACTCAAAAGTGAAATGGAGCCTATCGGATTACGTATTTCATGTGACAAGTGAGCTGCCATTTGCCCCATTGTTGCAAGATTTTCTTTACGTTTTTGCTCAGTTATATCTGTCACACTCAGCATCACTTTATCTTTATAGGTTGAACTCTTTACAAGATATGAGCGTGAATTAAATTTAACTTCATAATCATCACCCTTATACTCTAAAAGTTTTAGCAGTTCCCATAACTCTCTAGCCTGTGAATTTTGTAAAAAGATTGTATTATCGCTGTTTACTATCCAGATTGCGTTTGGTAAGAACTCAACAACCTTTTCAACTGTATCTTGCAGATGAGCGTAAGAAGATTTTAGTTCATTAAACTCATTTTCAACCTTGTAGGTCTGTTCTATTAAAAGGTTGAGTTCTTCTGGAGTTACTGTTGACATTAGTCGTTAAAACCTACTAGTATTTTATATAAAGAGTAAGCATCATCACTTCCACAAAGCTCACGTATGGAGTGCATCCCAAATGTTGGAAGACCTATATCTAAAGTATCAATTCCAAGTCTTGTGGCCGTTATTGGACCTATTGTTGAACCACACCCCATATCACTTCTTGTTACAAAGTTTTGCGTTTTCTCATTTAGAGAAGAAGCAGTTTTCATAAAGCGTGAAATAGTTTTAGAGTTTGAAGCATATCTCTGATTTGCGTTTACTTTTATAACTACACCTGCGTTTATCTTAGGTGCGTGTTCTCTGTCATGTTTTGATGGAAAGTTTGGATGGATGGCGTGAGCATTATCCGCAGAGATTAGTAAAGAACTTCTAATCATCCCCATATAATCTTCATAATCACTATACATTCTACGAAGTGTGTTCTCTAAAAATGAACCCCCTGCTCCGCTCACAGACTCACTCCCAACTTCTTCATGGTCAGATGCTATGAAAAGCATAGGCTTATCACTAGGAACAGAACAGATTGCAAGCATACTAACATAACAACTAAGAAGGTTATCAAGTCTAGCACTCGCTATAAAGTCATCATGTAGCCCTATATAAGCTGCCTTTTGTGTGTCATAAAAACTAAGCTCACTTGCATACAACTCTTTTACATCTAAAATCTCTTGTTTTGAGAGTTGCCACTTTAAAAACTCATCAAACTCAAAGTCATCGTTAGTTGTTAACACAGGAGAGATATCAGTCTGCTTATTCACAGTTCTATCTTTGTTTGCTTTATCATCAAGATGAATCGCTAAAGATGGGATAATTGCAATAGGTTTTTTAATATCAATCAAAACATCTTGGATAGTATCATTAGAATCTAAATACGAAACGCGACCTGCTAAAGAGAGATCTCTGTCAAACCAAGGATTAAGTAGAAGTCCACCATAAGGTTCAACTCCAAATTTTACAACTCCATGCTCTTTTATAACAGGATTTGGTTTAAGTTTTAGATTTGGTGAATCAGTATGAGCCCCAACCATTATGTAGTTTTTAGACTCAGGATATGTAAACGCAATAACAGAAGAGTCATTTCGAGTTACATAATATTTATTACCTTGTTCAAGCTGCCATTTATCAGCTTCTTCAAGTTTAATAAATCCTGCGTTTTCAAACATCATACTCATATTTTGAGTCGCATGAAAAGGAGTAGGTGAAGCATCTAAAAAGCCTAAAAGTCCTTCGTTAAAATCATTTTTATCCATCAAAAATTCCCATTTATATTTAGTATGATTATATCAGAACTCTATTCATTAAAGTAGAGCTTTATTAAAAATTATACAAATAAATAAAAATATTTAATATGCTATATCACTATATTATTGAACACTTTTGAACATATTTTTACATTGTAAACAAGAAATAAGTATAATTTCAACTTATTAACTATATAAGGATATTTCCATGATTAAAAAAATACCTTGGTGGCTTGGTGGAACACTTATGGCTCTACTATTACTTTTTATTTTCTCTATTTTAGGTGCAGACAGACCTTTAGGTGCTTCAACTTATGTACCATATTTTGCAGGAATAATTTTTGACTTAGATCCAGATAAGTACACCTATTTAAAAGAGATACACAATGCTGGTTCATGGGAAGGGGTAATGCTACTTGGTGTTCTCTTTGGCTCTTTTTTAAATGCACTCTTTGTTACTAAAACTTTTCGTTTTATTATAGTACCAGCAGCATGGAGAAAATATAAAAACAACTCTGTAAAATCAAGACTTATTTGGAGTTTTGTTAGTGGTTTTTTTCTCATCATTGGAGCCAGACTTGCGGGTGGTTGCACAAGTGGACATTTTCTTAGTGGCATGACACAGACTGCGTTTAGTAGTATGATTTTCGGCGCTGTTGTAATGATTAGTCTTGTTGTAACAGGAAAATTATTTTATAAGGATAAAGCAGATGTATGATAAAGATAGCAGTATGATTGAGAGAATATTTAGTATGTTCCAAACAGTACAAAATGAGGGTCATGGTTCTGTTTTACTTGTTTTTATTATAGGAATGGTATTTGGCTCAATTATTCAATATACAAAAGTTCATAAGTTTGAAAAAATTGCAGGTTTTGCAATGCTTAAAGATACTGTAGTTCCTAAAATGCTCTTTTTAGCTATAGGACTTGCTAGTATTGGCCTCTATTTTATGATTCAACTTGGATGGGCATCTTATCATATTAAACCCATCATATTGGGTGGTCTTATCATCGGTGGAACAATCTTTGGTGCATCTATGGCTATCTTTGGAAAATGTCCAGGAACAGGCCCTGTCTCAGTTGCGGAGGGAAGAGTCGATATTATGGTTGGTGCCCTAGGTGGAATTTTTGGTGGTTTAGTTTTTACACTCTTTTATGATAAATTAAAACTACTTATGGGACCCGATCTAGGCAAACTAACACTCACTGGATATTTTGAAGATCATCAAGGTCTTGCAGTTCTTATATTCGGTTTACTTTTAGTTGCCATAAGCATTGCTATTCCTCTTCTTGAAGAGACTGATGAGGATGACATAGGGTATCAAAATTAATTTTTGACACCTTACATACTCTTAAAAAGTATCTTTAAACACTCTAAACGCAGTGAGACCATTGGTACTTTTTTACGATATTCATCATACTCTTTTTCAAATTTTCTCTGCACTTCCATCTCTTCAAATATAACAACCATCATTATGATAAATATCATTTGCATAGGAGCAAGAAATGTAATATATGTCGGTAATCCAAGAAGCAGTGCCCAACCTAGAGGTAAAAGTGTCAAACCAAACAACATAGGATGACGCATACAACTATATATTCCACTACTAACAAGTTTATTTGTCTCTAATCGAGGAATATTACCAACTCTACCACGACTTAGTTCTCTACCTCCATTTGCTGCAGCACGAAAAGCAAATATAAGTACTATAATACCAATAACTGCACTTAAGAGATGAAATACAAAACTATTAAAAAGCGTACCATTATAATCATGCACAAAAGAGTACCACGCACCACCAATCAGCATAAATAACCATAGTGCAATACGAATAACAACTGAGAGAGAGGTAGATATTTTTATTTTCATTTTTTGTATTTCCAAACGCTTCTTAGACTACATTAATAGATTCATTACCTTCAAGAGCTACAATAAGCTTACTATCAACTCTTATAGTTGAATCTATCACTACGTTGTGAAGCTTTGAGACTATAGTAATTGAGAGAGGTCTATTACCTCTGTTTTGCTGAATTATAGAGTATAACTTCTCTAAAACATCACTATCATTATCAAGTCTTACAGATAAGTTTATAGGTTCAGGCGGCTTCTCTTGAACCTCTTTTTTAACCTTTTTAGTCTCTTTTTTTGCCTCTTTGAGTGTCATGATTTTACTAATATTCATTCTTGGGCCAAAGTCTGTATGTGTAATTCGACCTTTAAACGCAATAGGCTCTTCCTGATTCATATCTGATAGTTTTTCTAGTTTATCTGAGAAGAGCATAATCTCCATATTTCCATGAAAGTCCATCAAGTTCACTATTCCAAACTGATGCCCTTTTTTAGAAATTTTTGTAACAACACCCTCTACTTTACCTATAAATATAGCTTGTGAGCCATCTTTTACATTTTCTAACTCTGATGAGAGCGTATAATTTAGCTCTGCTAACTGCTCTCGGTACTCATCCATTGGGTGACCTGATACATAAAAACCTAAAGTATCTTTTTCAAACTCTAATATCTCTTTGAGCTCATACTCCTCTGAATTTTTAAGCTCTAACTTTACAGAGGTAATCTCTTCATCATCTCCAAAAAGACTTCCAACTGCGTTTTTCTTAGCTTCACTCGCTTTTTTTGCAGTATCTACAATAAGTTCTATCTGGTCAAGTAGAGATTTACGTGAGTATCCAAACCTATCAAAACCACCGGCTTTTATGATAGCTTCAATAACACGCTTGTTTACCTTAGATGGCTCAATTCTGTTTACAAAGTCTTGCCAAGATAAATAATCACCGTTTTCTTCACGCTCTTGGAGCATCACGTGAATGGCAGCTTCACCAACACCTTTAATCCCACCAAGACCAAAAAGAACTATATCTTTTTCATCTTTTGTAATTGCCGAAAACTCTAGTTGTGAATTACAGATATCAGGAGGCCCTAACTCAATACCCATACGTTTAACTTCATCGATATAACGAACAACTTTATCTGTGTTATCCTTATCTGAAGTTAGAAGTGCTGCCATAAACTCATTTGGATAGTAAGTTTTTAGCCATGCTGTTTGAAAAGTAACCATCGCGTAAGCCGCAGAGTGTGACTTGTTAAAACCATACCCTGCAAACTTTTCAATTAAATCAAACAGAGCTGATGCCAACTTATAATCAAGTCCTAGTTTTTGAGCACCCTCAGAGAAAAGACGATTATATTTTTCCATCTCTTCAACTTTTTTCTTACCCATAGCACGACGAACGATATCCGCTCCACCAAGACTCATACCACCGATAATCTGTACAATCTGCATTACCTGTTCTTGATAAACAATCATCCCATAGGTTGGTCCAAGCGTATCTTTTAAAAGGTCAAAACTAACCTCTTCAAAAGGATAAAATACTTTCTTTCTACCGTGCTTACGCTCAATAAAGTCATCAAGCATCCCCGACTCCATTGGACCAGGTCTGTAGAGTGCAAGAACGGCAATAAGGTCTTCAAAATTATCAGGGCGAAGACGACGATTAAGGTCTTGCATACCAGAAGATTCTATTTGGAACATTCCCACAGTTTCACCCGTTTGAATCGCAGCATAAACGCCAGCATCATCAACATCTATCTCATCCCAATTTACATCTTTATCGTAACGGCGTTTTATAAGCTTCACTGCGTTTTGAATTACGTCAAGTGTTTTCAGACCAAGGAAGTCAAACTTAATAAGGTCAATATCTTCCATATAATTTAGAGAGTACTGCGTTACAAACGTATCTTCTCCAGATGGCTTGTAAATAGGTGTCTTTTTCCAAAGCTCTTCATTTGATATTACTACACCAGCAGCATGAATACCTGAGTTGCGTTTTAGACCTTCTAGTTTTTTAGCAAATTCCCATACTCTTTTTGCATTTGCATCTTCATTTATTAGCTCTTGTATTTTAGGTTCTTTTTGAAAAGCTCCATCTTTAAACTCACCATTTTTTGTCCTACCATTAAGTGTAATCCCAAGTTCATCTGGAATGAGTTTTGCCATCTTATCAGCTTGAGAAAGAGGCATCTCTAAAACACGAGCAACATCACGAATCACCCCTTTTGCAAGAAGTGA
>JAGGWO010000091.1 GCA_021157485.1 Sulfurimonas sp.
ATTGTATACAACTTCACCCATTTTATCACCAGGTATTCCAGCAATCTCTAAAAGTAATGAAAATATCTTAGCTCCTAAAAAATCCTGAACAGAGGTAAATCTTTTTAGGTAAGCGTCTAGTATGGCTTTTTCTTGTGGCTTTAAAGTATTAAAAGTAAATTGATCATAAATATTTTTCTCTTTTAACAAATCAGATATTAAAATTTTGTACTCTTTTAAAGCAATATAGTGTTTTTCCAATTTTGAAAATCTTAAAGTTAATATCTTTTTTTTATTTGTCATAAGTGTTTTATCCAGTAATATTTAACTTAAAGTATACCTTTTTTATAGGAAAACAACAATAAGTGGTATATTTTAAGTTATGTTTATGATTTAATATCTAGTTTTGTAGTTTGTTGCGGTGCAGTTGAATTTAAAAAATCTAAATTCTTTTTTAACTGTTTCATAGAGTTTTCAGTTTCATCTTGAAGCTTATAAACAAGCTCTGTAGCTTCTCTTAAAAGATGCATAGCAGTTTTTGCATCTTCTACATTATCAAATTTTGGAGTACTTTCAATAAGTTGCTCCATTTGATCTACATCTTTTTGAGCTAGTGCAATTTTGAGTTTAGTAATCCACATGTGTTGTTTCTCTCCAAGCTTCTGAAAGCCCTTTAAAAACATTACTTACTTCATCAAGCTTATCTGTATCATTATCAAGACTAGCAAGAGTTAATAGGTTGATTTCATAGTTATACAATCCATATAAATACTCAGACACTTCTCCCTGAGACATATCTATACAGTTTACCAATTCTGTAATCACAGCGATTGAACGGTTCGTCCAGTAAACTTTTTTCTCAGTGTTACTATCTTTCATAGCTTTTTTTACTTGTGCATTAAAACGCAGCACACCTTCATAAAGCATAGAGACTAGTTTTGCAGGGGACTCTATCCCTACATTATTTTGAGCATAAATATTATGAGCTGTATTCGGTGACATTTCAAATCCTTTTTCGTCATCATTTTTTGTTTCTTTCATGCCAAGTACATCGGCGACAAAAAATAAATCTTTAATCAAATTTCTTATAAAATTAACTAAATTTTTAGCTCACAATGTCGATATGGTATTAATAATATTTTATAAAAAAGGATTTATCATGGCTGGTACAATCAACTCACTTGGAATAGGTTCAGGAGTATTAACATCAGATTTACTTGATAAACTACGTGAATCGGATGAGTCAGTAATTATAAAACCTCTTGAGAGTAAAATTACTCTTGCAAATCAAAAAGAAGATGCCTACGACCTTTTAAGTACTCTCATGACTACATTTAAATCAAGTGCCTCTGCTCTTGATGGAGATAATCTTTATCTTAGTCGTGCCGTAACTGGTAATACTGATGCAGTTACAGTCACTGCAGAGTCGGGCTCAAATGTTCAAGACTTCACTATCACTAATGTTGACAAGGCTGAAGCAGATGTTTGGCATTCTAGCTCATTAAGTGAGAAGTCAACTCCTATAGTTGATCTTGGTAGTGGAACATTAACTATCAGCATTAATGGTGAAGATTTTGACATAGAGTATACGGACCAGAGCTCTTTAAATGAGATTAGAGACGGTATAAATGAAACTGCAGGAGAAAGTGTAACAGCCTCAGTTTTACAAGTAGGTGAAGATAGTTATGAGTTAGTATTAACTGCGAAAGAGACTAATCAAGCTATAACTTTTGCTGACACAAATAGTGACTCAGACAGTCTTATAAACACCCTCTCTTTAAGTGATCCATTAAACAACATACAACAGGCAAAAGCTGCTACATTTGAGTTTAATGGTATTGAAATTGTTCGTGACACAAATGAGATTAGTGACTTAATTGTCGGAGTAACTATAAATCTTAACAAGAATCAAGAAGCTACAGATAGTGCCTCTATAAGCATATCTCAAAACTCAACATCTATAAGTTCAGAAATTTCTCTTTTTGTAAGTAACTACAACAGCTTAATAACAAACTTACAAGATATGACTCGTTCTGATAGAGAGACTGGAAGTGTTGGTATCTTTAATGGTGACAGCTTTGTAAAGTCAATCTCAAGAGAGATAACATCTTTAGTAACGCAGATGGATGAAAATAGAGACTCTTTAATAAACTATGGAATTGAGCTAGACAGAGATGGCGTAATGAGTTTAAATAATGATATGTTTGCTACACAATATGCAACTGATCCTGAAGGTATGGAACTATTTTTCAGTGGAGATAGCAAAACGGATGGTATTTTTACCAAACTAAATACTAAGATGAATGAATATACTGGATACAACCAACTGATGAGTAGCTTTTCTGATCAACTAGAGAGTGCAAAGGACAACCTTGTAGCACAGTACGACAAGCAAAAAGCATCTTTGGATACACGCTATGAAATACTACAAAAAAAATTCATCGCTTATGATGCAATCATAAGTAGAATAAACGCACAATTTTCATCACTTCAGATGATGATAGATGCTGAAGCAAACAGAGACTAACTATCTTCTTTGTTCTGCCTGCTTGTACACTTCCATATCTTCCCTTTTCCCAATAGCGAGGATATAAACTACTAAAATATTATTCACAATTTCATAAATAATTCTAATTTGCTTTCTGGACACATATACTTTTCTCAGTCCTGTTAAATTCATATTATTTTTATTACCAAGTGATTTACCAAGCTCAGGAGATTGTTGAATCTTTTGTAATTTTTTAAATACTTCAATACGAACAGAGTTATTTAACTGCTTCAAATCTTCTTCTAAAAGAGGATGATATTTTATCTCATACATAAATTAAATTTTATCTAAATCTATATCAAATTTTTTAGCCATGTCTTCCATTGAGATATATTCAGATTTTGATGTAAGCATTCTCTCTTTTACACTATTATAGATTTGAGTATGTTCAGCCAACTCTATCTCTTCATCAAGTGCTTTTAGTCTTTCATATTCATCCGTAGAGATAACAACAGCTTCAAGTCTATTGTTCTTCAATATTCCAATTTTTTCCAGTGAGTGTTCTTTAATATTATTTACTACACTTCCTATCTGTTTAGTAAAATCAGTAATTGAAAAAAGTTCATTTTGTGCATATTTAACCATAGTTTATTTCCTTGTTAATTTACTAGTTAATATTATACTATATTTAATTTATTATTTCAATGATTTAAGGATTACGAAAAAGAG
>JAGGWO010000048.1 GCA_021157485.1 Sulfurimonas sp.
CTACAGTTTTGATAGCAGATGATATTGAACTAAATCGAAATTTAATCAAAGAGTATTTACAAAATACTCCATTAGTTATTTTAGAAGCAAAAGATGGTCAAGAGGCTGTTGACGCAGTAAAAGAGAATGAAATTGACCTTGTTCTAATGGATATCCGAATGCCAAATAAAGATGGCTATGAAGCAACTAGAGAGATAAAAGAGTTTAAAGATATGCCTGTTATGGCGATAACTGCTTCTGTAGTCTCAACTAAAGAGGGTAAAGAGAACAAAATTTTTGATGATTTTTTACATAAACCCGTCAAGAGTGAAGTACTTATGGACTCTATGTGTAAGTTTTTAAAATGTGAGATAAAAGATATAGAGCAGACTTCTAATGAAAAACAACATTTAGAAGATGTATCAATAAGTGAGTATCCAAAACTTCAAGAACTTCTAAAAAGAGCAAAAAGTGAAGGGGATATGGAGCTTATACAAGAGTTTGCACATGAGATAGAGAAAATTGCTAAAGAGAATAAATCAGATGAATTAAAAACAATCTCTACACAAATTTTATCAGCTGTTGATAGTTTTGATATTGGGGAGTGTGAGATACTACTCTCAAGATTTAAGGATTAGCATTAGAAGTAATTAATTAAAAAAAGTATATAATCAACACACTAGATTTTAAAAAGGAGCCATTAAGCATGTCACATTTACCAAACAGACTAAACTCTTTTTGGCTCTGGAGAGAAATATCTTCAAAGCTTGGTGTCTCAAATCCTGCATACAAATACTGGAAAAACACACCAAACCTTAAACTAAATAATAAATATATTTTCTTACAAAAAAGCACTCTACCTGAGAAACATGCTTATGTTGAAGAGATACTTACAGACCTCTCTGGTCACCTTCCTATCAAGTATGCCTCAGACCAACTACATGTAAATGAACATCTGTTCTCATCAGATAGAATGAAGCTTCATAAAGAATTTGAGTATAAGTTCGTAGAAGATGTAAAGTTTGTAAATATTAAAAAGTTTTTCAGAGAAAATGGCATTATAGTCTCAAAAAATTCTCTTATACAACTTGGTAAAATTAAAGACTTAGAGTTTACTCCTGACTCAACTTTTTATAATCTTAAAAATGACTACGGCATAGTGGTGTATGATTAATGAATACATTTTTTATTGAATTTCGCGACCCTCTATTTTCTATAATAATCTTCTTTGCGATTATCTTTTTAATCACTTTTTTCTCATACTGGTGGGGAAGGTACAGAAGAAAAGAGGACTCAAGACACCTTGATAAGTTTTTAAGACAGTTTCGTTCTCTGCCATCCAAAGAGGAGTTAAAAACACTCATCGGTGGAGGTGAGCTTTCTGAGAAATCATGGCTTCTTTTAGCTCACTCATATTTCAAAAACGGTGAGTATGAAAAGAGCATAGATATCTACAATGAGATGTTAAGAATCTCTGGGAGTTTAAATAAAAAAGAGACTATGTTTTTACTCGGTCGTACTTATTTTAAAGCAGGTTTTTTAGAAAGAGCTAAACAGATATTTTTAGAGATACTAAAAAATTCTCCAAGAACACCT
Source organism: Sulfurimonas sp. (assembly GCA_021157485.1). Lineage (GTDB taxonomy): Bacteria > Campylobacterota > Campylobacteria > Campylobacterales > Sulfurimonadaceae > Sulfurimonas. The sequence continues at coordinate 1,576 of JAGGWO010000048.1, forward strand.
CAAGCCCTGCACTATCTACTTCTTGTTTATGAGCAGATGAGAGACTACAAATCTGCTTTAGATGTACTAGAACCACTTGATGAGTTAAAGGAAGATACTAGTAATGACAGAGCGTATCTAAAATCATTAGCCCTTTTAAATGATACTAGTTTATCCATAGAAGATAAAACTACTAAACTTTTAGAGATATACTCTCAAACGCACCACCTTTCTTATCTAGTTTTTGAGTATCTATTTCGTGTTGATCCAAAACTGGCTTGGGAAAACTTTGACAGCTCTAAAAGTGAACGTCTAACAGACCTACTTTGGGGACTGGATTCTTCACATTTAGATTTAGATATAATTTCAAAAAATAGCTATCTAAAAGAGTTATACACTGCTCGGGGTGATATGAATGAAGTAACTGGCAGTTCAGTATTCGAGTTTGACATACTCATTGGGCTTAAACGCTCCTCGGTAAACGCAACGCTAAACTTTGAATATATCTGCGATAACTGTAAACAGACCTACCCTTTTATATTTCACCGCTGTAGCAGTTGTCATGCGATTGATAGTGCCGTTGTGGAGTGGAGTATAACCAAGGATTACCATAAGGATTTTAGTGAAGAAAATAACTCTTTTCAGTGATGGAAGTGCCTTAGGTAATCCAGGTCCTGGCGGCTATGGTGTTATCCTTAGATTTGGTGAGAGTGAACGTGAGCTCTCAGGAGCGTATGAGCACACTACAAACAATCGTATGGAACTTCTTGGTGTCATAGAAGGTTTACGTGCCCTTAAAGAGCCTTGCGAGGTTGATGTTATCTCTGACTCTTCATATGTTGTTAAAGGGATAAATGAGTGGCTCTCAAACTGGATAAAAAAAGATTTCAAAAAGGTTAAAAATCCTGATCTTTGGAGAGATTATATTGAGGTGTCAAAACCTCATAAGATAAATGCAATCTGGGTTAGAGGGCATGATGGTCACATTGAAAATGAGAGATGTGATAAACTTGCATACGATGAAGCACAAAAAATGAAAGCTTCACTAAATTAAAAGAGGATGTTATGAGTAAAAGTATAGACACTTTAGAAGATAAACTTAGTTATAAGTTTAAAGATAAAAAGCTCATTATCGAAGCGCTGACACATAAGAGTTACAAACAGCCCTACGATAATGAGCGATTAGAGTTTTTGGGTGACGCAGTACTAGATTTAATAGTTGGCGAATACCTATTTAAAAAATTTCCTAAATCTGATGAAGGTAAGCTTTCAAAAATAAGAGCTTCCTTAGTTAATGAAGCCGGTTTTGACAAACTGGCTCGTGCACTTAAACTTGGTGATTATATTCTTCTATCAAACGCAGAGGATAATAATGGAGGTCGTGAAAAACCATCTCTATTATCAAATGCTTTTGAAGCGATTATAGGTGCGATATATCTTGAAGCTGGTCTAAAAACAGTTGAGATAATTGCTATAAAACTCATTGAAGCCAACCATGAAGAGATATCATTAGATTCACTGTTTTGTGATTTTAAAACTACGCTTCAAGAGCTTACTCAAGCAAGATTTGGAATGACTCCAGAGTACAAAGTAATCTCAAGCCGTGGACCTGATCATCTTAAAGAGTTTGAAGTTGGTGTTTTTATTCAAGATAAAGAGTACGCTAGAGCAGTAGGTAAAAGCAAAAAAATTGCTCAACAAGAAGCAGCGAAAGAAGCTGTAACACTACTAAATGAGGAAAAATAATTGAATAGTTTTGGAAGAAAATTTAAATTTAGTACATTTGGAGAGTCTCACGGAACTGCAATCGGTTGCCTGCTTGATGGTGTTCCCGCAGGACTAAATATTGATGAAGAGTATATTCAGAGTGAGCTTGACCGTCGTAAACCTGGAAAAAGTGAGTTTGAAACTGCTAGAAAAGAGGCTGATAAAGTAGAGATACTTAGTGGCGTTTTTGAGGGTAAAAGTACAGGTACTCCAATAGCTATGATTATCTATAATACTAATCAAAAGTCAAAAGATTACACTAACATAAAAGATGTATTTCGCCCTGGACATGCTGATTTTACTTACTTTCACAAGTATGGCATAAGAGATTATCGCGGTGGCGGAAGAAGCTCTGCACGTGAGACTGCAGCTCGCGTAGCTGCTGGTGCAATTGCAAAACTAATGCTTCAAGAGTTAGGTATTACAGTTCTTAGTGGAATTAGTGAAATCCATGGTATTAAAGGTGAGGTTTTTGACTATGAAAAAGCAAAAAACAGTCTCATATATGCACTCGATGAGTCAAAAGAACAAGCTCAAAAAGATGCAATCTTAAAAGCTAAAAATGACCATGACTCAGTTGGTGGTGTTTCACGTGTTCTCATCCAAGGAGCTCCTGCAGGTCTAGGTCAACCTATGTATTATAAACTTGATGGTGTTCTAGCTGATGCTATGATGGGATTAAACGCAGTAAAAGCTGTAGAGATTGGTGATGGAATTTTGAGTGCTAAAGCTTTAGGATCACAGAATAATGATGAGATACGTCTTAATGGTTTTGAATCTAATCATGCAGGTGGAATATTAGGTGGAATTAGCAATGGTGATGATATAGTTATGAATGTTTACTTTAAGCCAACACCATCAATCTTTAAAACGCAGCACACTATTACATCTAAAGATAAAGAGGTTGATTTCTCACTTAAAGGTAGACATGACCCATGTGTTGCAATACGTGGAACAGTAGTGTGTGAGTCTATGGCCGCTTTAGTAATAGCTGATATGTTACTTTTAAATATGGGCTCAAAAATGGATGGAGTACAAAGGTATTATAGATAACTCTATCCCCTTAGTGTCCTGTATAATTGACACCTTTTACCTTACCATAAATACCCACAAATATATAAAGATTTTGTTTTGACTTATCTTTAATTTTCAAATTCTTAAAAGTAACCCTCCAATCATCAGAAGTAGATTTATATATTTTTGAAATTCCTCTAGACTTCCAACTTTTTGGAATCTTCTTTTCCATAGTTAATCTTTTAACTTCTGCTTTAGCTATCTTAGTAATTGAAGTTTTGTTAAGTTTTTTATAATTAGAACCACCGTTTCCATAGTGGTAGTAGTCATATCCATTCTTTGCGTACAACGTAGTAAAAGTTAGTGCAAATAACACTAATGATGCTTTAATTAATTTTGTCATTATTTGAGTACCTATTTAAATTTATCTATACTTTTCACTTCTTCTATTTAGTATATTATAAAATAACATTATATGTAAAAAGAGTAAGTTATAAAGTAACATTATATATGAAAATAGATATATAGCAAGATACTTTTTAGTTAATTTAAGATTTTTGTGATTATAATGTGAGATAAATTTCAGAATTTAAGGGTTTAAAATGAAAAAAATTATTATTTCTACATTAATAGCAGGTGCTACTTTGATGGCTGCAGATAGCGCAGCAGTATACAAAGTAGGTGTATTATTACCAGCAAACGGTGAAGCAATTTATAACAAAACATGTATCCAGTGTCATGCTGCCGATGGAAAGCAAACTAAATATAGTGGTTCTTCTAGAGTTGAATATGCTCCTATTAATGGTCTTGATGCTGCTGCATTAGCAAAAGAACTAAAAGATTATAGATTTGGAAGTGTTAACAAATATGGTTATGGTGCCTTAATGAAAAGTACACTTATCGATCTTTCTTACGAAGAGATAGACGCTCTTGCTAAGTATATTAGTACTAATATAAAATAAAACCAAGTATATGCTGAACTTTCAGCATATGCCTATATGAATTAACACCTTTCACTAAACTTTTTCAACAACATCAAATTTCAGGAAATAGAATATTTTTAACTCTATTAGCGAATCAGGAACTCAAACAAAATGCAAAATGATATTAAAAAGAAACTTCAAAATGAGCTAGACAATTATCTCCAAAGTAAGGCTAATTTTCTGCCATATTATCCTGGTATGAATACTCTCTCCTCTGACCTTTATAAAGAGCAATTAAAAGAGGCCTTAGAACTAATAAAAAAGCAAAGTGACGCTGATATAAGAAATTTTGAGATGTATCTAGATACTATAATAGTAAACATGCAGACTAAAATAAAAAAATATAAAAAATCCACCTATTTTGATAATGAAAATATAAAAGATATTCAAAATCAAGGGTTTACAATACCATTTTATATAGATGAAGAAAAAAACCTCTATATCCTTTTAGGTATCGTTCCTTCTTTAGCTACTTTATAGCATAGTGAATAAATGTAACAATTTTATCACATTATAATCTTTTTTTTTAAAATACTTTTATTTAAGTCCAGCATTATTCAATTTACGATAGTCTTCAATCAATTATAAGTTAAAAGAATAAAAGGATAAGTATGGATTATAAATATCTTAATAATATGTTATCGGAGATGGATAAAGATTTATCTTCAAAAGGGATGAGCAGAAGAGATGCTATGAAATTAGCAGGTATCTCTGGAGCAGGTCTTTTTATGGGTGCTACTGATGTTTCTGCAATGGAAAAAGATCAACTACCACTTAAGAAATCAGGCGTTGATGCTAAAATAGTAATCGTTGGTGGTGGACTAGCTGGTATGAGTACAGCTGCAAGGTTAACTCTTAATCTTAAAAATCCAAACATCACTGTTATAGAACCTGAAAAACTGTCAGTATCATATCAACCAGGTCAAACACTTGTTGCTGCTGGTATTTGGGATATTGATGATATTAAGTACGATAGAGATGATTTTGTTCCAACAGGCACAAAAGTCATTGAAGATAGAGTTATAGATTTTGATCCAACAAATAATCAAGTAACAACTGCAAAAGGTCAAGTTATTGATTATGATTACCTAATCGTAGCTACTGGTTTACAACTTGATTTTGAAAGACTTGAAGGTTTAGAGGAAGCTGGTCGTGCGTTCTCTGCTGGAGATAATTCAAGACTTCATAAAGCTATAGGCGATGATGGTATATGTTCAATCTATACTGCTGAAGGTGCTGAGAAAACTTGGGAGCAGATGCAAAAGTACATCGAGAAAGCAAAAAATGCTAAAGATGGCAAAAAAGTTCAGTTCCTTTTTACTCATCCAAGTACACCGATTAAATGTGGTGGTGCTCCAAAGAAAATCATGTATCTTGCAAACGCAAGACTAAAAGAAGCTGGTGCAAGAGACAATGCTGAACTTACTTTCTATCCAAATGGTGGAGCTATGTTTGGTGTACCTGAGTATCATGATGCAATTCATGGACAGTTTAAAAGAGAAGGTTTCAAGTGGCACTATAGACATAACCTTGTTGGCGTTGACAAAGCAAGAAAAGTTGCTATATTTGATGCTAAGTGGCAAGAAAAAGGTCCTTTTGATCCAATTATGAAAGATTTTGAAGTTATCTCCAAGCATGAGAGAAAAGAAGTTCCATACGACTTCTTACATATTACTCCAGCTGCAGTAGCTCCAAGAGAAGTTGGAGAATCTGATATAGGTTCAGCAAAAGGTTGGGTTCCAGTAAACAAAGAGACTCTTCAACATGTTAAGTTTAACAATGTTTTCTCACTTGGTGATATCGCACAAGTACCAATGGGTAAAACTGGTGGATCTATAAGAAAACAGTATAAAGTTCTTGTAGATAACCTAATAGCTCAAATGGAAGGTAAAAAATTACCTTCAAAATATGCTGGTTACACAGTTTGTCCACTAATTACAGATATTGGGACAGTTATGTTAGCTGAGTTTGACTGGACAGTTAAACCTACTCCTTCATTTCCTCTTGATCCTACAGTTGAGAGATGGATCTTCTGGTTAATGAAAGTATATGCACTTAAACCAATGACAATGTATGGTATGCTTGCTGGTAAAGCATAAGTTATCAAGAGAAGGAAATCCTCCTTCTCTCACCTTTTTTATTCTTTCACAAAATAATCGCTTTAGACAAATATTTTAATATCCTAGGATTTTTATATGCAAGTAAAATTTGAGTTCGCAATCTATGATGAGACTCTTGATAAATTTGAACTAGATGACAAGGTCTATCTTTTCGAATTAGACGAGGAACAAACACAAACCTACAATCTTTTAAAAGATAAAGATTTACACCTATACAATTGGTTTAAAGAATCTGACTTTTTTCTCAACTGGATAAAAGAGGAAATATACCCAGATGACATAGGTAAAAAAATAGTACTTTGTGATGTGAATGATATAACTTTTAGAGGCTATTACTTTTTTAAAGTTACAAGTGCCGATACTTTTTATGAGTATTTTAAAAAACTTTTTAAGATTCATCATGAAACAGATTGGCAAGATAGAGAAGAAGTTGGTGAGCAGATATTAGAACAGCTAATGGTTAAGCGTCAAGAGCTTATAATTGAGCTAAAAGAAGAAGAGAAAGAAAATGATGCTTGAAAAGTTTAAACATATTATAAAAAAAGAGATTCTTATTTATTTATCAACTCTTTTTGTGTTAGCCCTGATAATGCATATTGATTTAATAAGCGATCCATTATCAAGACTGAATGCTATGCAAGAAAAAGATAACTATTTTCACCCTTTTCTATACTCTTTTATCATCTATGCAATCATTTTTATTTTAAGAAAAATTATAGATTTTATTATGGGTCTATTTGAGAGAAAAAGCAAATAGTCATAATAAGTTTAAATTATAATATTTGCTCCTCTTATAAACGTTATAAAATGACGTTATACGCCCTGTACAGCATTGATAATCCATGTTCCTATTAGTAACAAAATCCCTGTAAATATTTTTATATCTTTATATTAGCATTTTAGTATTGTAAAAATGGTATAATTCTTTTTTGTGCCAACTTTGTGATAAAATTGCATTTAGGCTTACAAAGATTAATTTATTAAAAAAATAATTAAAAAAATAATATAGGAGAATTGATGAATAAAAAATTCAATACTGAAGAATCAACATCTGTTGTTAGCAGAAGAGATTTCTTCAAACGAACAGCATCAGTTAGTGCTGTTGCTGCTGCAAGTATTTTAGCACCTGCTTCGCTACTTGCAGATGATGAAAACATTATGCATCATCCTAAGTGGGGAACTACTTTAGGCGATGAGTGTAATTATAATCCTTATGGATTTCCATCAAAATATGAGCATAACGTTGTAAGAAGAACATCAGCACTAATGTCGTCAGCTGGCGATATGCATGCTGCAATTTCTATGACTCCATTACATATACAAAAAGGTATTATCACTCCAAGTGGTTTACACTTTACGCGTACACATAATGGTGTAGCACATGTTGACCCAAATAAGTATAGACTTATGATTCACGGTCTTGTTGAAAAGCCAATTGTTCTTACTCTAGAGCAACTTAAAAGATATCCTAGTGAGAGTAAAATTCTATTTATGGAGTGTCCATCAAATGGTGCTGCAGAGTGGAAAGGCCCACAGTTTAACTCTTTACAATTTGTTAGAGGTATGATGAGTTGTTCTGAGTGGACTGGTGTTCGTCTTAAAACAATTCTTGATGAGCTTGGACTTAAGCCAGAAGCTAAGTGGATGCTTGCTGAAGGTAGTGATGGCTCTGAGATGAGTAGAACACTGCCAATTGAGAAAGTACTTGATGATGTGATGATAGTTTATGGACAAAATGGTGAATCACTTCGTGATGAGCAAGGTTATCCAGTTCGTTTAATGGCGCCAGGTTGGGAAGCTAACTTATGTGTTAAATGGCTAAAAAGACTAGAGTTTGGAGATAAGCCATGGTATGCAAAAGAAGAGACTTCTAAATATACTGCACTTACAGCAAGTGGTAAAGCTATCCAACACTTCTACGCACTTGAGACAAACTCAATTATCACTTCTCCATGTCCAGAGATTCCTTGGACTGATCTTAAAAAAGGTGACTTAGTTGAGATTGAAGGTTTAGCATGGAGTGGGCACGGTACGATTAGAGGTGTTGACATCAGTTTTGACGGTGGTAAAAACTTCGTAGAGGCTTCTCTTAAAGGTTTAGTACTTCCTAAAGCATGGACTAGATTCTCTTATATGTATAAATATGAAGGTAAACCGTTATTATTACAAAGTCGTTCTTATGATGACTCTGATAATGTTCAGCCTACTGTTAATCAAGAGAAAAAAGTAGTTGGTGTTGAAGGTGTATATCATAGAAATGCTATACATACATGGGCTGTAAATGCTAAAGGGGAGGTGTCAAATGTTCAAGTTAGATCGTAAATCAATTATAATTGGAACTTCAGCAATCGCTACTTCTGCTTTAATGTTATCAGGTTGTATGGGTACAACTGCATTCGGTAGTTCTTCAGAGACAGCTAGTGCACCAAGTAAAGTTGGAGTATATGCTATAAAAAATAAGACTGCTATTGATGGTGGTGTTACATATGAAAAAGCAAATGGAACTGAAGCTGCATATAGCTACAATCAGCAAAGTACTAAAGGTGTTAGCTTTGGTAGAACTCCGACAGCTAACGAGATTAAAGCATGGGATATAGATGCATTACCAGATGGTACAGGTTTACCTGAGGGTGAAGGTTCTGTTGAAGAGGGTGATGAGCTCTATGAAGAGCAGTGTGCAGCTTGTCACGGTGACTTTGGTGGTGGTGGAAACGGTTATCCACAACTAGCTGGTGGTAATCAAGATAAAGATGAAAACGGTATCGTTATCACTCTTAAAAATCAGAGACTTGCTCCAGGTATGGATGCTCCAAAAAGAACTATTGGTACATACTGGCCAAAAGCTACTACACTTTTCACATATATCAGAGATGCAATGCCATATGCAACTCCTAAGAGCTTAAGTGCAAATGAAACTTATGCTATTACTGCTTATCTATTAGCTCAAAATGGAGTAATGATAGATGGTCAAGAAATGGACGAAGAGTATGTTCTTAATGCCCAAAAACTTACAAAAGTAGTTCTAGCTAATAACAATGGTTTTTATCCAAATATCGATGGTCCTACTGGTCCAGCAGATGTAAAAGCATTCTTCGCTGATCGTGCTAAAAATATTGGTTCTGGTACAAGATGTATGACTGATTGTAAAGATCCAGGTATGGATGGTAAAACAGAAGCTACTGTTATGAAAATTGGTTACGAGATGAAAGATGTAGTGCCAGCCTACTCAACAGTAAGAGATTTACCACCTGAAGTTGAAGACAAATCTATATCTAAAGCTGAGAAAATGTACAATGTAAATTGTAAACTTTGTCATGCAACTGATAATATGGGTGCTCCAGCTGTTGGAGATGTAGCCGCATGGAAAGAAGTTACAGCAAAAGGTGTTGATAAAGTTGTTTACAATGCTATCAACGGCATGGGTGGAATGCCTGCAAAAGGTGGTAATGAAGACTTAATACCATCAGAAGTTAAAGAAATTGTTGATTTTATGATAGAATCAAGCAAACCAAAACATTAAATAAAAGGATAACAAATGGATAGAAGAAAATTTTTAGGCGTAGGTCTTGCAGCATTTGCTGCAATCGTTGTGCCAGGAACAGATTTAAAAGCAATGAACTTTAGAGAGACTAAGCCAAAAGCTTGGGAAATAGAAAAGACAGTTGATGGTATAAAAGCACTTTACGGTAATGCTGGACTAAAAAAGAGTGATAAGCTTACATTTAAGGCTCCAAAATTAGCTGAAAATGGTGGTTCAATCCCAATTACAATTAAATCATCTTTAGACCTTGAGTCAATTGCACTTTTTCAAGATGCTAACCCAAGATGTCTATCTTGTGTATTCTCTGTGCCTAAAGGTGCTATTATAGAGTATGACTTCAGAATCAAGATGAGACAAACTGCTGTTGTAACTATAGTTGGTAAAGAAAGAGGCACAGGTACTCTTTATACTGCATCTAAAGAGATAGATGTATCTATTGGTGGTTGTGGAGGTTGATTCCATCAACACCCCAATTACAACTATAGAAATAAATTAAAAACTAAAAAAACTAAAGGAAAGATTCATGGCTAAAAAGATGAAAATTAAAGCAAAAGAAAAAAAAGGTATTGTTAAAGTAAAAGCAATGTTTACAAGTTTAATGGCTGATAAAGAAGAAGCAGTTAAAAAAGGGATTAAAGCATCATATATTAAATATATCGTTGCTAAAGTTAACGACGTAATAGTTTACGAAGTAACTATGAGTGGTTTTATGTCTGAGAACCCACTTATTAAGTTTAAATTCAATGGTAAAAAAGGTGATAAAATCGTTTTTACTACAATTGACAATAATGGTAAAGAACAGACAGGTAAGAAGAAAATTAAATAGGGATACTTATGAAAAAATTACTTGTATTACTAGCAATAGTGGCATTTGTTTTAGCAATGCCATTTATTGGAAACAAAAGTATAAATGTTGAAAATCCACATCAACTTGATGCGGATGGTAACTTTATAATGTACGATTGGAATTTTGATAATTACAAAGAAGGAACTCGTGTCGGTACTAATGAGGAATGGGATTACAACCTAAAGCCTGTTCAAGTTAGTGACAGAGTTTGGTGCTTCTTTGGTGCTATGGAAATGCCAACTAAAGAGAATGCTGGTGATATGTCTAACAGTTGTTACATAAAAGGTGATGACAGTTGGATAGCATGGGATTCTGGTCCATCTTACATTTTTGCTAAACAAGCTCATGCAGCAATGAGAAAAATTGCTGATATGCCTGTTAAAACAGTTATTGTAAGTCACGAGCATGATGACCACTGGTTAGGTAATAATTACTATAAAGAAACACAAGGTGCCACTATATATGGTCCAAAGTCTATTAATGTAAACTACCTTGGTTATGATGAACATACTGGTAAGCCAAATGAAAATACTAGAGAGATTCCACCTCAAACTAGAATGATTAGAGCTCTTTACCAAAATGCAATTAGAGGCACTAAACTAGCTGCAGTTGATAAATCTTTTGAAGATACAACTAAATTTACACTCCACGGTGTTAATATGGAGTATGTAAAAGTTGGTTATGCTCACTCTGAAGAAGATTGGTTTTTATATCTTCCAGATGATAAGGTTGTACTTGTTGCAGATGTTGTAATGAATGGTAGAGTAACATCAAATCGTGATGGTATTGTTATTGGTCAACTAAACGCACTTAAAGCTATTCAAGCTAGAGATTGGGACCACCTAGTTCCAGGACATGGTTTTGTTACAGATAAAACTGCTGATGATGAGTGTGTTCAGTACTTTACTCTATTAAAAGATAGAGTATTAGAGGGTATTGAAGAAGAGATTGATCCTGACTATATTACAAAATATGTAACTCTTGAAGAGTTTAGAAATAAAGAGTTGTATTATCTTCTAAGCCCGGGTAATGTTTTTAGATCTTATGAAGAGCTAGAGATGTATGATGGTGATGATGAAGAAGACGAAGAAGATGAAGAAGATGAGGAATAATCTCTAAAGATTATTAAAATTCTTTTTATATCTGTTTTACTATTAGTGGTGCTTTTTGCACTACCTAATAGGCTAAAACATAAAAAATCAAAATACTTTCTTTTTGTTGCATAGAAGATTTAAATAAAGTGAGTGAAATAGTATGTCATTACTTCAAGTTGGAAAGATTTTAGAACTATTCTATTCTACTAATAATGGTAGAGTGAATACAACAGAGTTGACTCTTGATGACAAGGGTGTTGTAGAAGATAAATATTATAACAAAAACATAGAAAGATCAGTTTTAATAACTTCACTAGATAGTTATAAACTAGCTTCTCAAAATGGTATAGATGCACCATATAGTACATTAGGGGAAAATATCTTAACGGACTATAATCCTTACCATTTAAAACCGGGAGCACAGCTTATAATTGGTGATCTTATATTAGAGATTTCTCAAAACTGTACTCTTTGTAAAAGTTTAGCAAAAGTAGATGCAAAACTACCAAAATTACTTAAAGACGATAGAGGTATTTTTGCAAAAATTATTAGCAGTGGAGCTATTCATAAGGGTGATAATATTTATCTTCTAGACAAGTAGTCAAATTTCATATAAAAAAGGGGACTTAAATGAAATCAATTAAAAGTTTAATCTTAGTATTTCTACTTACAAGTGGAATTATTGCAAGTGCACAAGATATTCAGATATATACAGCTGATAACTCCAATGGTAAAATCACTGGGGCTTCAATTGAGAAAGTTTTTGCAGATGCAGGCTTTAAAATATCTGGACATAATGATATGAATGTGGCATTTCAAGGAAAATTCCAAAAAACAAACCACAAAATGTATCATCTTTTTACTCTTTACAAAAAAGATTTAGTTTTAGAATTAATTAAATTATCTCCAAAAGCTGCACTATTTACACCTCTAAGTATGTCACTTTACATGGATAAGGGTTCAAATGATATTTCTATTTCATCTATATCATTACAAGGTATGGCAAAAGTTACTGGTATATCAGCGGATAATGATTATATGATTGCGTATAGTAAACTAATTAGAGATACTCTCAAAAAAGCTCTTCCAAATGGTCATTTTGAAACAATAACGTACAAGGCAAGAAACGAAGGTGAGCTAATAACTTCTTTTCTTATAGAGATGGAAGCGGACGACATTACTCCTGAAGGTATAGAAGAGGAGCTAGAAGGCATACAGGAGGAGCTGGAAAGTTCATTAGAAACTGTTGGTTTTGTTATTGCCGGATTTAATAGACTTGGAGATGAGTTTAAAGAAGCTGGATATGATAAATATGACTTTTTTGATGCATACTCTATTTGTAAGCTTCCAGTTATATTTGAAGTATCTAAAACTCACCCGGAAGCTGGTGCTTTTGCTCCTTGTACTGTTTATATGTATAAAGAAAAAGGTTCTAACACAATACAGATGGCTTACCCGTCAGTATATAACTGGATTAGCTCATTAGCTATTAAAGATAAACCATCTATAAAAGTATTAGTTGATGCAGAAAATATCATGGTGGAAGTAATTAACGAAACAATAGAATAATAA
>JAGGWO010000107.1 GCA_021157485.1 Sulfurimonas sp.
AATGACAAAAGTAGTAGTAGATGCAGCAAAAGGAAACTTAGAGGGTCGTGTAACTAACATCCCAGATGATGGTAGTGAAAACTCTAAATTTGCATGGGCTATCAATGACCTGCTTGACCAGACAGAAGCTTTTATGCGTGATGCTTCCGCAGGTATAAAAAGTGCTTCTAGCGGGATAACTTACAGAAAAACTGACACAGCAGGAATGCATGGTCTGTTTTCTTCAACTGCTACAGAGTTAAACAATGCTACAGAATCAGTTGCAGCTGGTAATAACACTAAGATTAGAGGTGAGATGGCTCATGGATTCAGTGAACTCGGTGGTGGTATTGCCCAAGGACTTGAAATAATACAAAGTGATATAGCTACAGCCCAAGAGGATTCTTTAGCGATTGTAACTTCATCTAATGAAACTGCCCAAGAATCATCAAGAAGTCTCTCTAGTGTTGTGGAGATTGGAGAGAGACTTAACTCTCTTATCGACCTTATTGCTTCTTCTCATGAGGGGATTGTAAACTTAGAGCAACGCTCACGTGAAATATCTGATGTTGTTGGACTTATCAAAGACATAGCAGACCAAACTAACCTACTTGCTCTAAACGCAGCTATCGAAGCAGCTCGTGCAGGTGAGCATGGTCGTGGTTTTGCTGTTGTTGCTGATGAGGTACGTAAACTTGCAGAGAGAACGCAAAAAGCTACAAGCGAGATAGAGATAAACATCTCAACTCTTCAACAAGAGTCTAACGATATGAGAACAAACTCTGACAATATCACTGAAATTGCAAACTCTTCAAATGAAGTTATTCATGCTTTTGAGGGAACTTTTACTCAGTTAAACTCACTAGCAGAAGACTCTTCTCGCACAGCAGAAAAAATTCAAAACCGTCTCTTTACAACGCTTGTTAAAGTAGACCACGTTCTTTATAAATCTAATGCTTACTCAACTATTTTAGCTGAAGACGATACAAGAGCTTTTACAGACCATAAAAACTGTCGTATGGGTAAATGGTACTCAAATCTTGGTCAAGAAGTATTTGGTAAAACAAAATCATTTAAAGAGATGGATGCTCCACATGCTCTTGTTCATGACTCAGTATTTAAAAACCTTGAGTTTGTGAAAAATCATTCAACTCTTAAAGCTAATAATCCAAAAACAATTGTTAGTAACTTTGCAACAATGGAGAAAGCATCAAGTAAACTGTTTGTTCTTCTTGATAACATGATAAGTGAGGCTGAGGCAAAAAAGTAGTTTAAAACCGGTATTTACTAGGCATTAACTTATAATAAATATAATTAGACCATCTCACTTATGTTTTCCCCCTTTCATAAGCGAGTGTATACTCCTAACAACTATTTAAAACTCAAGTCATCCCCTTTTTGGCTTGGGTTTTTCCTTATACCAACTACTAATTATGCTAAACTTCCTATATGAAAATTATACTAACAACTCTCAACTCTAGATTTACTCACAGCTCTATCGGCCTTAGATATTTATATGCAAACATGAAAGAACTTAAAGATAATACAGAGATTTTAGAGTTTAGTATTAATGACGCTATTCAAAGTATCGCTGAGAAGATTTTAGTCAATCAGCCAGATATTATAGGGCTTGGCGTTTATATATGGAATGTTTCATATATCAGTGAGCTTATCCACATACTTAAAAAAATATCTCCTGACACAACTATTATTCTCGGTGGTCCTGAGGTTACCCATGAGCCTTTTCGTGTCAACCTTGAAGCTGATTACATCATTCAAGGAGAAGGAGACCTCGCGTTTTATGAACTCTGTTTCAACATCATAAACGCAACTCCACCAAAAGAGAAAATAATTAAAATGAGTATGCCCTCTCTTAAAGATATAAAACTTCCATACGAATACTACACAGATGATGACATCAAAAATAGATATATCTATGTAGAAGTCTCACGTGGATGTCCTTTTGAGTGTGAGTTTTGTCTTTCGTCAATGGATGAAAAAGTGAGAGCTTTTGACTTAGATGCAGTGCTAGATGAGTTTGAAAAACTTTGGCAAAGAGGGGCTAGAAACTTCAAGTTTGTAGATAGAACTTTTAATCTCAACATGAAAACAGCAAACAAGATTCTTGACTTCTTTTTAGCAAAAGAGCCGCCTTATTTTGCACACTTTGAAGTTATACCAGACCATTTTCCAGCTTCGATAAAAGAGAAGATTGCCTCCTTTGCTCCTGGTGCTCTGCAGCTTGAAATCGGAATACAGACACTCAACCTAGAGATAGCAAATAACATCTCAAGGCAACTCAAGCTTGATAAAATTAGAGAGAATATCACTTTCTTAGAGCATGAAACGCAGGCTCATATACACCTTGACCTTATCGTTGGTCTTCCGGGTGAAAGCTTAGAGAGTTTTGGTAAAAATCTTGATGAATTAGTGAGTTTAAGTTCTTGTGAAATTCAGATAGGAATACTGAAAAAACTCTCCGGTACTTTTATAAATAGGCATGACATAGAGCACGGTATGGTTTACAGTGACGTGCCTCCTTATGATATACTCAAAAACAATCAGCTCACGTTTAATGACATCCAGATTATGAAACGTTTTTCAAGATTTTGGGACTTAACTTATAACAGCGGTAACTTTAAACGCAGTGTTGTTTTACTCTGGCAAAATGAGAGTGTTTATGAGAATTTTTACGCCTTTGGACTCTGGATGTTTGAACAGACTGACTCTACGTGGAAAATCTCCTTGCAGCGTTTAGGAGAACTCCTCTTCACATATCTTACTGAGATTAAAAAACTCTCTCCTCACGCAGTTGCTACAACTATGCTTGAAGATATGATGAAACTAAAAGGTAGAGCGATTCCTTTC
>JAGGWO010000245.1 GCA_021157485.1 Sulfurimonas sp.
AAAGTTCCACATATGGGTTGGAATAGAATGTTTACAGAAAAACATCCACTATTTGAGAACTTAGACGAGGAACATTATCTCTATTTTGTGCATACTTATCATGTAAATTGTACAGACAAGAGCGATAGTATCGGAACAACAAACTATGGCTATGATTTTACATCTGCTGTGGCTCACGGGAATGTGTTTGGAATTCAACCACATCCAGAAAAAAGTCATGAAAATGGTTTACATATTTTAGAAAATTTTATTAACTTATAGGAAAAACTTTATGACTTTATATCCGGCAATAGATTTAAAAGATGGACAAGCGGTTAGACTTACAAAAGGTCTTATGGATAGTGCAAAAATTTACTCAAATGAGCCATATGAGCTTGTAAAAAAGTTTGAAGAGATGGGTGCAGAGTGGGTTCACTTAGTTGACTTGAATGGTGCTTTTGCAGGTGAGCCAAAAAACTTGGACTCTATTATTAAAATTAGAGAAAATTGTAATGTAAAGCTTGAGCTCGGTGGTGGTATTCGTGATGAAGCTACAATTAAAAAGATGCTTGAGATTGGAATTGATAGAATTATTTTAGGTTCAATTGCTGTAAAAGACCCACAGTTTGTAAGAGATATGGCATCAAAATACCCAATCGCTGTTGGAATTGATGCGATAGATGGTTATGTTGCTGTTGAGGGTTGGGGTGAAGTGAGTTCTATGAAAGCCACTGATTTAGCTCGTGAATTTGCAAACGCAGGTGTTGACGCTATTATCTGTACAGATGTTGGTAAAGATGGAACACTGAGTGGTGTAAATGTTGAGTTTACACTAGATATAGCAAGAGCTAGTGGTGTGAGTACTATTGCAAGTGGTGGTGTTAAAGATGCATCTGATATTGAAGCCTTAATAGCTACTAAAGAGGTTGACGGAGTAATCATTGGTAAGGCTTACTATGAGGGAACTCTCGACTTACCTAAAATGTTTAAACTACTAAATTAATAGTAAAACAAACAAAATTTTGCTATTATTATAGTTATAAAAATATACAAATTATTTAAAAGGATTTCAATTGAAATTACTTGTTGTTGATGACAGTTCTACAATGCGTCGTATTATTAAAAATACTTTAGCTCGCCTCGGTTACAAAGATATACTTGAAGGTGCTGATGGTGTTGAGGGTTGGGCTCAAATGGATGCTAATCCAGATATCGATATGTTAATTACGGATTGGAATATGCCAGAGATGAATGGTCTTGAACTTGTTCAAAAAGTTCGTGCAGATGAACGTTTCAAAGATACTCCAATTATCATGGTTACAACCGAAGGTGGAAAAGCAGAGGTTATTACTGCTCTTAAAGCAGGTGTAAATAACTACATCGTTAAACCATTTACTCCTCAAGTACTAAAAGAAAAACTTGGTGCTGTTATGGGTGTCGCTGAGTAATGCAAGATCACTACTATGAGTTAGTAGTAAAAGTTTCATCTCACCACTCACTTTTCTCAGATTTTTTATCAGATACAGTTCCTGTCGGTTTTGAAGAGACCGATGAGGGTTTTATTATAAGAAGTGAAGATGAACTGGATACTATTGTCTGGGGGCTAGAGCAGTTCACTGAAGCACTTAACAAAGCTCTTAATGAAACAATTGAGCTTGAATGTGAGCAGAGTAAACTCAAAAATAGTGACTGGGTTGAGGTTTATCAAAAAAGCATCTCTCCTCTTGCTATCGATAAATTCTATATTCATCCAACTTGGGATGAACCAAGTAAAGAGTTGATAAATATCGCTATTGATCCAGCACTTGCGTTTGGGACTGGACATCACCCCACAACAGCATCATCTCTAAAAGCTATTTCAAGATATGTAAAAGAGGGTGATAGTGTTATAGATGTGGGTTGCGGTAGCGGAATATTAGGCATCGGAGCTATGAAGCTTGGCGCAATTGTTGATGCTTGTGACACTGACCCTGTTTCTGTAGAGAACTCTATAGGTAATGCAAAATTAAATAACTTAGAATTTGCAACTATCTGGGAAGGTTCGTGCTCCCTTACTGATTCGAAATATGATATTGTCGTAGCAAATATAGTCGCTGATGTACTGACTTTTATAGCTAAAGATTTAAAAAACGCGATGAAAAAAGATGCAGTCTTAATTCTCTCTGGAATTTTAGATAAGTATGAAACAAAAGTTTTAAATTTCTACAAAGACTGTAAAATAGTAGAAAGAATTGCCCAAGATGAGTGGGTAACATTAGTCTTAAAACAAAAATAGGAAATAAAAAATATAATGCAAAATAACGATAAAAATAATAACGACAATAATTTTTTTAATAAAAATCCATTAATTACATTTGCAATTTTTTCAGTTGTTGTAATTTTACTTTTTAAAGTAATGGTTGGGGAAGGTTCTGGCGCTAATAATGCAATGGGTGCATCTAACACTAGAACTAAACAAGTTAGTTACTCTGAGATGAAGTCTCTTGTTGATTCTAAAAGTGTTAAAAAAGTTGAGATAGGACAGAGTTATATTAAAGCAACTTCAACTGATGGTGCATTTGTTTATACTACTAGAATAGTTAAGGGTGATACAAAACTTGTTGATGCACTAGATAAACAAGGTATTGAGTATGCTGGTTTTAGTGAAACAAACTGGTTTACAGAGATGTTTGGATGGTTATTTCCATTTTTAATTATAATCGGTATTTGGATGTTTTTCGCTGGAAGAATGCAAAAAAGTATGGGTGGCGGTATCCTTGGTATGGGTAACTCTAAAAAGATGGTTAACTCTGAAAAACCAGATACTAAGTTTGATGATGTTGCTGGTGTTGAAGAGGCAAAAGAAGAAGTTCAAGAGATAGTTGACTTTCTGAAATATCCAGGACGTTATGTAGAGATTGGTGCGAAGATTCCTAAAGGTGTCCTTCTTGTTGGTTCTCCGGGTACTGGTAAAACACTTCTTGCAAAAGCTGTTGCAGGTGAAGCTGATGTTCCATTTTTCTCTGTAAGTGGTTCAAGCTTTATAGAGATGTTTGTAGGTGTAGGTGCGGCTCGTGTTCGTGATTTGTTTGAGCAAGCCAAAAAAGATGCTCCAAGTATTATCTTTATAGATGAGATTGATGCTATTGGTAAGAGTCGTGCTGCTGGTGGTATGATGGGTGGAAATGATGAGCGTGAGCAGACTCTAAATCAACTTCTTGCTGAGATGGATGGTTTTGGTACTGATACTCCAGTAATCATTTTAGCTGCAACAAACAGACCTGAGGTTTTAGATGCGGCACTTCTTCGTCCCGGACGTTTTGATAGACAAGTTCTAGTTGATAAACCAGACTTTGAAGGTCGTATTAAAATTCTAAAAGTGCATATGAAAAATGTAAAAATGGATTCGGATGTTCAAATAGAAGAGATAGCTCGTTTAACAGCAGGATTAGCTGGTGCTGATTTGGCAAATATCATTAATGAAGCTGCACTCTTAGCAGGTAGAAAGAGTCAAAAAACTGTAAAACAGAGTGACCTTTTTGAATCAGTTGAGCGTGCTATTGCAGGACTTGCTAAAAAATCACGTCGTATTAACCCTAAAGAGAAAAAAATAGTTGCTTACCATGAGAGTGGACATGCACTTTTAGCTGAGACAACAGTTGGTGCTAAAAAAGTATCTAAGGTTTCTATTGTTCCTCGTGGACTTGCTGCTCTTGGATATACACTCAATAAACCAGAAGAAGATAAGTTTATGATGCAGAAGCATGAACTTTGGGCTGAAGTAGATGTTCTTCTAGGTGGTCGTGCGGCAGAACAAGTGTTCATTGGTGAGATTTCAACTGGTGCAGGTAATGATTTAGAGCGTGCGACTGATATTATAAAGTCTATGGTTCAGACTTACGGTATGAGTGATGTAGCTGGACTTATGGTTCTAGAAAAAAGTAGACAATCTTTTATAGGTGGTCAACAACAAGCTACACGTGAGTATAGTGAGAAGATGGCTGAAGATACTGATACATTCATTAAAGCATCTTTAGAAGAGCATTACACATTTGTTGTAGCTAGACTTGAAGAGTATAGAGATGCTATTGAGTCTATGGTAGCCCTTCTTTATAAAAAGGAAAATATTACTGGTGATGAAGTGAGAAATATTATCATTGACTTTGAAAAAGAGAATGATATAGAATCTAAAATTACTGAAAATACAGATGATATAGAATCTGAACTAAAAGTAGATGCATCTATGTCAGAAAAAGAGGCTGAGCTTGAGTCTGAGAATAAGTCAGACAAAGATGACAGTGAGCAAAGTGATGAAAAGTAATTTACTCCCAATATCAAGTGCTGGATTTAAATATGTAGCATCTGCTTTTTTAGCATTTCTAATCTTTTTGATTTTTGATATTGAGTTTTTAGCGCTTTTCTCTTTTATTTTACTTCTTGCTTTTGGGTTTATATTTAGAAATCCAGAGAGAGAAGTCCCGTCATTTGAAAAAAATTCTTTAGTCTCCCCAGTTGATGGAAGTGTTATATCTATAGAAGATATTGGAGATTCTGAGTATGCTTATAAACTTGAAATAGATTCTACCTACTTAAATGTAGGTGTTTTAAGAACACCTCTTGATGCTACTTTACAAAGTGTAGTAAAAAGAAGAGGTGCGCGTTTATCAAGCAGTTCTACTTTGTCTGAAGATATTAACGAAAACGCAGAGCTTATCTTTGTTGATGAAAACTCAAATAGTGTGAAAATTGTACATCAACTAAAAAGAAGTTTTGATGATATTAGTCTAGATGTTAAAAATAGTCAAAATGTTAAACAGGCTTCTAGATATGGTGTTATGATAAATGGAACAACTACAATTTATTTACCTAAAAACTTTAGACTTAATGTTACTATTGGCAGTGAACTTGAAGGTTCACAAACTCTTATAGGTTACTTTTCTTAGTATTTTTTTCTACAAAGAGTTCATCTTCATCTATTTCAAAGTCAAAAAACTTTGATCTAAATGAGTTGTTTTGAATTCTAGAGAGTTGAATTGTCGCCCCCTTATTATTTTTAATCTCAAGGTAGAGTAGAGCAAGTGCATATCTGCTCTCATAAAAACTCCCATCTTTCATTTTAGATAACTCAAGCAGTGCTATTGCATTTTCATGATGCCCAGCAGCTGTTGATGCTACAGCACCAAGATAGAGTGTGTAAGCATCACGAATCTTCATTTCATCTATTAGATGGTTGTAGTGAGTGTATGACTCCTCATATTGTTTGTCATAGAGTGATGCTAATGCTAAAGCACTCTCTATCTCATGGGTGTCCTCTGTTGTGCTCTCTAATACACTTTTTAGCTGTTCTCTTAAGAAGTAGAGTTTACCAGTAATCAGGGTTTGTTGTATGTATAGATATCTTGTGATGTATGGACCAAAATATAGGTCATTAAAATTAAATTTTTGACTTTTAAGATAGTTTAGTACTTTTGATGCGTACTGTGTAGTTTTTAAATCATAGCAAGTTGCATCGATATTCATCATATGAGGTAAAATGTCATTTGGAAGAAGTATAGTGAGTTTTGTAGCTGATTTTTTTGCAACATCTATCATCCCTAGCTTAAGGGAAATTATAGTATTTAGTGCAAGATAAAGAGGTCTCTGTTTGTAGTCATTATCTAGCCAATTAACTGCTGATATAAAGTTGTTATCACTGATATGCAGCAGAGTTCTATAGAGATCCATCTCTTCGCTTGCTTCTTCATTAGCCATAGAGTCTGTGAGAATTGATTTTAGTTTAAAGTTCTCTCTGTTGATAAGCTGACCTGTTAAAATTGTATATACACCAGATAGATAGTTTTTAGCATCTAGGTGATATGAGCGGATAAAGTGTTCATGAGCCTGTACCATATTACCCATCTGTGCATATGTAAGTGCAAGGTTGTAGTGAAGAATTGAGTGTTTAGGTTGAATCTTAACTAGTTTTTGTAGATCCTCATTAGCGTCTCTTATTTTGAATAATAGTGCTTTTTTTATAGCTTTAGTAATACCAATATTTACACTTGAAGATGAAGCACTCTTCTTTAGGTACTCTTGTGCAGACTCTATGTTATCAATATAGATACTTGCGTTTCCTTTTCTAATGTAGCTGATAGTCTGGTTTGCATTAAATACTTTATACGGGGAGAAGTAAAATATTTTTTGATAGTTTAGATTCTTTGAACTAGCTATATTTCTTCTATACTCTTTTTGCGCTTTTTTAGCATCAAAAAGAGACTCTTTTAGATGTACTCTAATAGGATAGTGTTTATATACTTCTTCGGGAAACATATCCGTAACATTTTTTATCTCTTTAGTCGCGCTGGAGATTCGACCAGCTTTTAAATTTATAAGACCAAGAGCGAGTTGGGCTTTTACAGGTTGTATATTTTTGAGAATAGCTTCATTTAAGTGGTTGATTGCCAATGTAAAATCACCAACTCTGGCATAAAGAAGAGCTATACTGAAATCATCATAATCTTCAAGATTTTTTTCCATAACTTCAATTGCATCATAATCATTGCCAAACATAGCATTTATTTTAGCACTAAGATCTTTTTGAACTAATGGATACTCATCTGAAGTCCTGTTTTTTAGTGCACTCAGAGCTTCAAGATAGTTGTTGTTATAGTAGCTTATGAGAGCATAGTAGTATGAGTAGAGTGGTGAGTCTATCTCACGTGAGAGATAGGCATGCGCTAAATCTATATAGTATCTGAAACTCTCTTTATCATTTAAATGCAGTGAACATACCGCTGCGTTTATAGCACTTACACATCTTTTTTCATCATTTTGTATAGCTTTTTGAAATGTATTTAAGGCTAGTTGATACTGCTCGTTTTTCAGTTGAGCTACTCCAAGATTATATTGAGAGATTGCTTCACTGTATTGTGCTATTTTTTCATATAAAAAGAGTGCTTCATCTTTTGAACCATTAGAGTAAAGATAGTTTGCTTTTGCTATCATGCTCTCTAATCTGCTTGTTTCTATTTGCTCTTTTGGAGTCTCATCGAGTTTCTCCTCTATTAAATCCATACTTGCAATTTTTTCTTCATCTGAAGAGTTTAAAACAACTATGAGAGTGGCGAAAATAATTATAATCAGAAGAGTTGCAATAGCCCCAAAGATAATATTTTTTTTCTTATTTGAGTCCTCATCATCTATATTTAGATTGGCCTGAGTAGAATCATTGTCAATTTGGGCAGCTTCGCTGTCTTCTATGATTATAATATCTTCTATTGCTTCAGCCATTAACAACCCTGTTTAATCTTTGTAATACTCTGTGTAAAGCAATTAAAGTACCATTATGACAACCTGTCAAAGACTTCTTTAAATTGTTGATTTACACTTAAAAAAATATCAATAAGCTCTGGATCAAAGCTTTTTTCTCTCTCATGCATTATAATCTCTACAGCTTTTTCATGCGTAAATCCATCTTTATATACTCTTTTGCTTCTAAGTGCATCATATACGTCAGCAATAGCAACAATCCTTGCTGGTTTTGGAATGTTTTCACCATGAAGTCCTTGGGGATAACCACTTCCATCCCATTTTTCATGATGATACATTGCTATATCACTTGCAGTTCTGAGATAGCTATCTTTGTTAAAGCTCTCTTTAAACGATATATTTGCTTTTTTAAGTACATCTCCACCAAGCTTCGCATGTGTTTTTATGATTATTGTCTCTTCATCTGTAAGATTATCAGGTTTTGTGAGAATATCTTTTGGAATCATAAGTTTCCCAATATCATGCAGTATTGAAGCAAAAGGTATTGTAGTTCTATTTTCGATAGGATTTTCATTAGTAATAGGTAAACAATTAACCATTAATGTTGTGTACTGCTCAATTCTTTTAACATGAGTACCTGTGTCATCATCATAACTTTCAACCATATTTGCGATAGCTTCAATAGAAATTTTTTGTGTAAATATTATCTCTTTAGCCTGTTCTTTTACTTTTTCATCAAGGTTTTTATTTAAATCTTCAAGTTCTTTACGGTATTTTATCAACTGTTTTTGATTACTTACTAGTTTTGAAGATTGGTATAAAACGCTCATTAGTTGAGTTGGAGAGAGCGGTTTCATAATAAAGTGTGTAATACCAATATTTATAAGTTCTATTAGTCTTGAAGAGTCGTTGTAGGCTGAGATTACTATCACATTCTGGTCAATATTGATTTTATGTACCTCTTTTATCAAATCAACACCATTCATAAGTGGCATATTAATATCTGTAATTAAAATATCATAATACTCAGAGTTTTCTTCATAGCAATCTTTATACTTTTGGAGTGCGACTAAGCCGTTTTCCGCAGTTTGAACACTCTCGAAAAAATCTTCTAAAGCCTCGCTTGTTTCTTGTAAAAGTTGACTATCATCTTCTGCATAAAGTACATTCAAGTCTTTTGAGTAGTTCAAAATATCTTGTAAATTCATTTAAGACCTTTATAAATTCAGCATCTATTTCTTTATATTAGCATATTATAAAAGTAAACTTCTTGAATATGGTAAAATATGTTTAATTTTAATAGTAGGAATTTCTATTGGTTCATATTTTTTATAAAACATCAACATCTAAACAAATCCTGGAGATTTCAAATACTTTTGAGTCTATTGAAAAGCTTGACATATCTGGATTAAAAACTATTGAGAATTATGATGTATATTTTGTTGAGATAGATAAGGTTGAGAAAGAAATTTTACTACATATAAAACAGTTACTTTCAAATAAAACAGAGAGTTTAATATACTTTTTTATAAATGATTCACACTCTTTGATGCTGTTTCAGTTGTCGGCTTTACTAAATGTAAAAACTATTATAACTCAAAAAAGTGATATGACTAAGATTTTAGAAAGTATTAAAAAAGATATCGCTTATCAAAAAGTGACACGATTAGAGCATGTAATAGCAGACACCATGATTCATGATCACTGCTTTATGATTTTTGACTCTAACAAACTTAAATATGTAAGTCAAAAACTTTATGATGATTTTAGTTGTAAAAATTTAGATGATGTAAAACTAAAAGTATGTACACAGTTTAAGTTAGGAGATCTTTTAAACAATATTATCTCTTTTGAGGACAATGTTGCGTTTACCTCTAACTCAAAGATATACAATATCGATGTTGGTCCTTCAACTGTAAATAGCGATAAATTTATCTATCTAGAGACAGTTCCTGAGAGTGTTTCACATAACAACATTGACGTTGATTTTATCAAAAATCGTATCTATTTTATTGAAGTTTTAAAAGAGAAGATTTTAGAAAAAAGTATGTCAGACTCGAAGCTTGGAGTTATAACTATTCAGGTTGAAAATATAGAAAAACTTAAAGATGATTGGAAAGCATATGATATTGAAGAGTCTATTCATGATTTACTTTTAGAGATAAATGGAGCTATACAATCTCACGATCTGTTGGCACAATATGATAATGGACTATATTTGATACTATTTGATGGCTTAGACTTTGAAGCTGTAAAGTCTAAAGCTTTAACTATTCAAAACCATATCCTCACGTATATAAAAGATAAAAAAATAAAACCAATAGTAGGACTTTATGCGCTTGATGTAAATAATTTAGAGTTAAATGAAACTTTAGAGATTATTTCTAATCTTTCAAGAGATGATGTCTCAATCAAAGATATTAATGCTCATATACTTCATAAAATAATCAACGTAAATGATGAGATGGATGATAGAGAAGTAATAGACATACTTCTCCAAGCAATTTTCACAAATAAATCACCAATAAAATTGATAAATATATATAAAGGTTTATGTATAAATACGTCCTCTGTAATTTTAAGAACAACAGTGGATGAGGTAGATGTAACATTTCAACAACTGCAGGGAACTGTAATGAATTTTGAAAAATCAACTGTCATACAATCTTCCAGTTTTTCTAAAGATATTGTTGCTGATGTAGTTCACATAAATGTGAAGAAAAAATTTGCACGACTTAATAATTTTAGATTTGCTCAGGGAAGTGCTAACTCTAGAAAGTATAGCAGAGTTACCTGCTCGCAAAGAACTCCTATTACAGTTTTTCATGATAAAGGCACTCTTAATGGAAGTATATTAGATATATCTATGAACTCCATCGCTATAAAAACTAGACTCTATGATAATATAGAGTCGCTAGAACTTAGCGTTGTAACACTGAACTTTACTCTTCCGGATAATAGTATAGATGGTTATGTAAAGTTGTCACTAGAAGCAGAAGTTAAATTCATAATGTGTGATAAAGACTACTGTAAAGTTATTGTAGACCTATATGAAAATCAAGCAAGTGAATCAATTTTAATGGAATATGTTTACAATAGACAAAAAGAGATAATTATTGAACTTAGAAGGCAAAGTAGTTTCTTGTAAGTTAGTGCTAAAGACTTAAAAAATAAAAGGAATTAGTCGTTTTGTGTTTTGTAAATATTCATTATAAGCACTACTATGACACTTCCATAAACTCTCTTCATAAAATAATTTCACTAAAAGTGTTACGAGTAAACATATAAATAAAATTAATTGATAATATGTGAAGTATATAACAGCGACACCTAGCATGCTGAGTAAAACAGCAAGATACATTGGATGTCTTATATAGGTATAGATACCTGTCGTAACTAATTTACAGTTTTCTTTTATATCTGGACGAATATTAAAATTATTACTTTCATGTTCTTGTATTGCAAGAATACCTATTGTTATACCAAGAAAAATAATAGCTAGTCCAATATATAAATATTGAGTTTTAGCACCATATTCTAATAACATTAAAAATATTATTAGAAATTTTATTGTTACTAATATTTTACTTTTCAAGAGTGCTCCAATAATTTTTTTGATATTATACTTAAAAGTATTTAATCTATTTTAGATAGAAGATTTAACGGTATTTATTTTATCAAGCTAATCTAGAGTGTTCATTCGTTTGTAATTATAAATCATATAATTTGTGTAGACTTGCAGTTGTAGACCTTGTAATGCAACAGTTTTTATTTGGAAAGTATGGAAGAGGAAAATATAAGCTAATTGTAAAATTGTATTACAAACACAACCCGATGAAGAAGCGGAAATATTTGTTTATGAAAATTTCATTTGAGAATGAAGAACAAATATTTCAAATTGCCCAGAGAGTTAAATTACATCTCTAAATAAGGCTTCAAAACTTCAGGAATATCAATACTTCCATCTTCATTTTGGTTGTTTTCCATTATTGCTACTAATGTTCTACCAACTGCAAGAGCAGAACCATTTAGTGTGTTTACAAACGTATTTTTCTTGCCATCTTTGTAACGTATTTTTGCACGTCTTGCTTGGAAATCACGAGTATTACTAATTGAAGAGATTTCGCGGTATTGGTCTTGTCCTGGTAGCCACACTTCAATATCGACAGTCTTAGCAGCACTGAAACCTAAGTCACCAGTACATAATTGAACAATTCGATGAGGTAACTCTAAGGCTGTTAATATATCAGAAGCACAATCAATCATCTCGTTAAACACAATATCGCTTCTCTCCTCTTTTGTTATACAAACTAATTCAACTTTATGAAACTGGTG
>JAGGWO010000175.1 GCA_021157485.1 Sulfurimonas sp.
GATTAGAACGCTCTTATGGAAGTGATTCAAATGTAGTTGCCTCTTTTGCCCGTGTAATGATAAACGAACAGAAAAAGCAAGGTATAACAAGTGTACTCAAGCATTTTCCAGGACATGGTTCATCTTTAGATGATTCACATAAAGGCTTTGTTGATATCACAAAAACATGGTCTACAAAAGAGCTGGAACCCTATGAAAAACTCATAAATGAAGGGCAAGTTGATATGATTATGACTGCTCATGTTTTTAACGAGTATTTAGACCAAAAGTATCCTGCAACACTATCTTATAGAGTAAATACAGAAGTTCTCAGAGAGAAAATGAAGTACCGTGGTCTAATCATAAGTGATGATATGCAGATGAAAGCTATATCTGAACACTACTCTACAAAAGAGGCAGTAACGCTTGCTATAAACGCAGGTGTAGATATTTTACTATTTGGAAATCAGTTAGCCGAAATTAGTGTAGATGAGCTTGTTAATACAATATTTACGCAGGTAAAAAATGGTTCAATTTCTATGAGTAGAATTATTGAATCAAATGAGAGAATACAAAATCTTCATTTTAAAAACTCTATCATCCAAAGACCTATAATTTTCACACAAAAACGCAAAGATATGACGAAAGAGTATATAAAAACTCACTATGGGCTCAGAGTCAGAAATATAAAAATAGAACCTAAAATGATTGTTCTTCACTGGACTGCGGTTATGGATTTTGAGGAGTGTTTTAAGAGATTAAACGCAGAAGAGCTTTATAGTGATAGAGGAGATATAGCAAGTGCTTCAGCACTCAATGTCTCAGCTCATTTTTTAGTGGCTCGTGATGGAACTATTTATCAACTCATGCCCGACAACTGGATGGCTCGTCATGTGATTGGGTTAAATTACTCAAGTATTGGAGTTGAAAATGTTGGTGGTGAAGGTAACTCAAAAGATGACCTTACAGATGCTCAAGTTCAAGCTAATATAAAACTAGTAAAATATTTAAAAGCAAAATATCCAACTATTAAATATCTTATTGGTCATCATGAATATAGAGAGTATGAAAACTCTCCACTGTGGTTAGAAAAAGATGATGGATATAGAACCGTAAAAGCTGATCCAGGCGATAGGTTCATGAACGCAGTTCGAGCAGGTGTTAATGAATAGTGCTTTTTCTCTACTTGATTGGTTAGTATTTGGTGGTTATTTTGCCATTTTAGCTATCTCATCATATATATTGAGCAGCTCTAAAATCTCATCAACAAGAGAGTACTTTGTTTCTGCAAATTCAATGCCCATGCTTGCAGTTGCTATCTCAGTTCTTGCCACTTCACAATCAGCTGCTACATTTTTAGGAGTGCCTGAGTACTCTTTTGCACATGATTTTACCTTTATAGGGTTTTATCTCTCAGCTCTGCTTGCCGTTATTTTTGTAGCCTATGTTCTTATTCCTAAATTTTATGAGATAAACGCAGTTACGGTTTACGAATTGTTGGAAAAACGCTACGGCAGTTCAGCTAAAAAACAAGCCGGCATAATGTTTTTAGTTGGTCGCGTACTTGCTAGTGGTGCAAGATTATACATAGGCTCACTTGCAATTTCAATGATTGTATTTGGAGATATAACAGCTATTCATATAGCAGTGTCTATAACAATTTTAATGTTTGGTGCTTTAGCTTATACTTACTTTGGCGGTGTGAAGTCTGTAATTCTGAGCGATATCATCCAAGCAATCACTTATATCGGTGCAGGTGTAGCAGTTCTAGTTTTTCTCTACTACTCACTTGAACATATAAACATCTTAGAGTCTCTAAATGAAGATAACAAGCTCAAGCTTTTTGACACCTCAATAGATGGAAAGTTTAGTATTATCGGTCTTTTAACTGGCTGGTTACTTTTAAACATAGCTGCGTTTGGACTTGACCAGGATATGACACAAAGAGTTCTATCTTGTAAAAATGAGAAAGAAGCAGCCAAATCTTTAATAGTTTCTATTTTACTTACAATTCCGGTTGTTTTACTTTTCCTCTCAATCGGCGTTCTTCTCTTTCTTTTTTACCAAGAAAGTTCCGTAGTTCAAAATTTTGAGGGTGAGCGAATCACTATCTTTATGTACTATATTTTAAACGAGATGCCGGAGGGTCTTCGCGGACTTGTAACTGTTGGAGCAATTGCTGCAGCCCTATCAAGTACAAACTCAGTTTTAGGAGCTATGGCTTCAGTTGCCGTGGAAGATATTTACAAACCTTGGAAACTCAAACGCAGCGATGTAGATGAACTTCATTTTGTAAAAGCATCGCGAAACGCAGTGCTAATATTTGCCGTAATTTTATCCGCTATGGCAATGATTAGTTACTTTTGGCAGAGATACAGCGATTTATCTCTCATCAGCTTCGCTCTTGGCGTTATGGCCTTTGCATACACAGGACTTCTTGGTGTTTATTTCTCAGCAATCTTTACGAATAGAGGAAGTTCTGCAACAGTTCCCTTTGCACTTGTTGGTGGATTTATAACTGTTTTAGCACTCCAACCCTATATGTTTGGCATAACTATAGGCTTCTCGTGGCAGATGGTACTTGGGACGATTGTTGCTTTTATGATTATGCAGCTAGGAACAACTTCAGGAGCAGAGAATGAGTGAGTTATATATCGGTGTTATGAGTGGAACTAGTCTTGATGGTATTGATGTAGCTCTTTGTGAAATTGATTCAAATCATTGCAAACTTGTTGCAGCAGATGAGTATCCTTTTGACGGGGAATTAAAAAGCGAAATTTTAGAAGTTATTGCTGGAACAACTACACTTAAACAAGTTGGTACTATTGATAAAAAGCTTGGGCTTGCATTTGCTCACGCTGTTAATAGATTTATTCGCGAGAAAGAGTTGAAAGTTGAAGCTATAACTGCTATTGGCTTACATGGTCAAACTCTTTGGCATGAAACGCAGAGTGAGTTTCCTTTTTCTATGCAACTTGGAGATGCTAGCACAGTTGTAGCTAACACTGGCATAAAAGTTGTAACTGACTTTAGAAATATGGATGTAGCGAATAGTGGGCAAGGTGCTCCTTTTGCACCTGCGTTTCATCAAGAGATATTTTCCGGTTTTGAGGAGAGAGTAGCAGTTTTAAATATTGGCGGTATGGCAAATATTACTCTGCTTGGTGAAAAACTAGAGGGTTGGGATGTTGGGTGCGG
Source organism: Sulfurimonas sp. (assembly GCA_021157485.1). Classification (GTDB taxonomy): domain Bacteria; phylum Campylobacterota; class Campylobacteria; order Campylobacterales; family Sulfurimonadaceae; genus Sulfurimonas. Next base: position 3,178 of record JAGGWO010000175.1, read on the forward strand.
TAATGTTCTTTTAGATATGTGGATTCAAAAGTGTAAAAATATTTCTTACGATAAAGATGGTGCGTTTGCAAGGAGTGGAGAAGTAAATCAAGAGCTGTTAAACGCAATGCTTAGAGATGAGTACTTCACTAGATTTCCTCCAAAAAGTACAGGACGTGAGTACTTTAATGAAACATGGTTTGCAAATCATCTCCCTATTTTTAACTCCATAAAAGATGAAGATATACAGAGAACTCTGCTTGAACTTACAGCTAAAACAATCGCGAATGATGTGTCAAATAGTGATAGTGAACTGCTAATAGTATGCGGCGGCGGTGCGAAAAATGGCTTTTTAATGCAAAGAATTACAGAGCTTTGTGAGATAAAAGTTATGAGTAGTGATAAGTTTGGAGTTAGTAGTGAGTTTATGGAAGCGATGGCATTTGCATGGCTGGCTTATAAAAGAGTTCATAACGAAGAGGTCAAACTCAGTTCTGTCACAGGAGCTTCAAAAGATTCGATTTTAGGTGGTATTTATGGATAAAATAAAAGAGTGGCTCGAACAAACTTCATACAGAGACTATAAGATAGAAGTAGCTTCTGCAGATGCCAGTTTTAGAGCTTACTATAGACTCTCACGTGAGGATAAGACAGTTTTGCTGATGGATTCATCTTTAGAAAAAGAATCTCTCGCTCCATTTATAGATGTGACATCAAGACTTCTAAACGCAGGTGTAAAAGCTCCACATATTTTAGAGCAGAACTTAAATGATGGCTTTTTAATTATAGAGGACTTTGGAAATACTCATCTTCTTAATATACTTGATGATAACAACTTTAAAAAGCTTTACTCAAACGCAATAGATGAAATCATCAAAATGCAAAACGCAGAAACTAAAAACCTTCCACTTTACGATAAAGCATTTCTACACTTTGAGATGGATTTAATGAAGGATTGGTATTTAGAAAAAAAGCTTGGTATTACTCTGAATAAAGAGCAAAAAGAGATGTTAGAAAACTCGCTAAATGTAATCTCAGATGTAGTTTTATCTCAACCTCAAGATGTCTTTGTACATCGTGATTATCACTCTAGAAATATAATGCTAA
>JAGGWO010000221.1 GCA_021157485.1 Sulfurimonas sp.
GTTTATAAAATCAAACTGCGTTTTGTACAGAGGAGACGGATCAAAACCTACTAAAGATTTTGGTTCATCCTCTTGCATACGAAAGAGATAGTAACCATTGTTACAACCTATATCGGCCACTCTCTTATCTTTTAAACTAAAATGAGGTCGAAGAAGATTATATTTTATATTACTTCGCCATTCTGTGTCAATATAAGTCTCTCCTATTTCAAAAGGACCCTTTCTCCATGGCATTATGATTTTTGCAGTATCTAAGATTTTTTGCTCATCAAAATTACCACTTATTTTTACCGTGTCACCAAGTTCTACAACACACTTTACATCTTCTAACTCTTCTAAAGCCTTACGGAGAGGAAGTATATTTTTCCAAGTCATCCATTTTTGTCGTTCAATACGTACATTATCTAAGTTCATTTTATTCTTTATCTAGCTAAATTTTTATATAATTGTACCAAAATAACTCCTAGGAATATTTATGCGCTTAGAGAAAAAAGCTACAGTCGTATCAACAAGTGTTGCGGCACTACTTGTTATTATTAAAATGACAGTTGGTGTGTTAAGTGGTTCTATCGCAGTATTAGCCTCTGCAATAGATAGTTTTTTAGACCTTACGGTATCACTGTTTAACTATTTTGCACTTCACAATGCGGAGAAAAATCCAGATGACCAGTTTCATTATGGTCGCTCTAAAATAGAACCTTTAGCCGCTGTAATCGAAGGAACAGTAGTCTCTCTGTCGGCACTTTTTATTTTTTATGAGGCACTTGTAAAGATAACACACCCTAGAGATATGGAACATATGAGCGAAAGTATTGCAGTTATGATAGCTTCTTTTATAATTACTGCGTTTCTTGTTACGTTCTTAAACTATGTAGCTAAAAAAACAAAAAATATGGTTATCAGAGCTGATGCTCTTCACTATAAAACTGACCTCTTCTCAAATGGTGCAGTTTTAATGGCTCTTGTTCTCATCTCTTATACAGCACAAGAACTAATCGACCCCATTTTAGGTATTGGAATCGCAATATATATGATTTACTCTGCAATTCCTATCATCAAAGAGGGAGTTTTAATGCTGCTTGATGCTGCTCTGCCAGAAGAGGACATTGAGCAAATTAAGACTATTATAGAGAGTGAACCAGTTATTACAAACTATCACTACTTACAAACTAGAGAATCTGGTTCTCATGTTTTTATATCAGTTCACACTGTATTTAATGTTAGTATATCTCTGTATGATGCCCACTTAATAGCGGACAGAGTTGAAGCAAAAATAAAAGATCTGTTTGAAGATAAAAAGAGCCATGTTCTTATACATATGGATCCATATGATGACTCAGAGATAAACGAAGAAGAGGAAGAGTGGTAAGAATTATTTTATTCTGACTCTTCTTCCCATCTCAATGTATCAGCAGTTTTCTCAACTAAATCTTTTGGTAAGTTAATAATCCCACGAACTGTACCCGAGACAGCTCCACTTGCAACATCATTTGAAATCTTTTCGATATTTTTTGTAATCTTTTCTACTTTATCTAAGCGAATTGGTATATCTTTTCGTATTGCTTTTGATTCATCTAGTATTGGCGGTATACTTTTTCTTATATTTTGAGACTCTTTTAAAATAGGTGGTATAGTTTTTCTGATCGCTTTAGACTCTTCCAAGATTGGGCTTATACTTTTTCTTGTTTGTTTGACTTCTTCAAGGACCGATGGTATAACTTCCCTAACTTGCTTCACCTCTTTTAAAATTACTGGTATATTTTTGTTTGTATTATCTACCTGCTTAAGTATAGATGGAGTTAACTCTCGAACCTTCTTTATCTCTTTTAAAATATTAGGAATTTCTTTAATACCGAGGTTTGCTGTCTCTAAAATAGAATTGATTTTAGCATCACTCTCCAGTTTTTCAATAGATGACATAATTTCTGGAACAGTTTCTCTAAGTTTACTCAACTCAAGCGTGAGTAGAATGATTGATGTTGCAAAGTATATAATTGCTCCAGAGAAAACAACTTGTACTACTATTTTAATTTTTTCCAAAATATACCCTTTTAATTATAATCACCTAAGAAAACTTATCTCTTAGGCTTACTGTCCTTCTTAACTTTCTTAGCTTTAAAGTTTTTACTCGCAATATTTTCTAAAAATACAGTCGCATATGAGCCTTTTGGAAGAGTAAAAGATACTTTCATGATATCAAATCCCTTTGTATACTTAAACTCTAAATCTTTTGGAAAGACTATTGCCTCACGTCGAAGACCTTTCTCATATAGGAAATCATCATCATACTTGGCTTCTATCTCACCAGCCGCACCGCGTGAACGATAAACTCCACGTCCACAAAGGAGCCCTGTCGGCACTACTTTTTTAGCTTCAAAGTCTTTTTGAGGTGCGAGTTTTGGAGTAAAAAGTTTTCCATCATTTGTAATATAAAGGTCACCCTCTAAGAGCATAAATTTTCCACCATTTTGCTCACGTGACATCATTACTCTTTCAATAAGCCACTCATTAAAAAAGACACTCTGATAGATAGAGATTAAAAACTTTTTGAGTTTTGCATCTTCTATATGAATATCTCCTGCTATCATCTCTTTTGCCTGTTTTATTGAGTCCCCATCACGACCAAAACGCTGATAACCAAAGTAGTTTGGAAGTCCAAGTTTTTCTGATTTTCGACCCAGTTTCTCAATCTGACCAGCCTCTATCTGAGAAACTCCAAAAAGGTTGATAGTAAATCGGTTTCCAATTAAATCACCCATACGTATAGAGTGAGTGTGTCTAGTACTACTTAGTATCTTAATCTGAGGATGTCTAAACTTTTTAAGCTCTTTTTCAAATTTTGATTCAATAGAAATATATTGCGTTGTAGTTGCGTGTTTATCTTTTAAACCTGCATAACCAATCTTCTCTGCGTTTATATTCAAATACGTTGCAAACGCAGCAATCATATCCCAAGTAGTCATCTCTACTTTTTTTACATGAAGGATAGTGTAGTTACCATTTCCTTTAAAGTTAATTCCAATCTCATCAACAATAAAATCATCTTGATTTTGCTCAAACTTAAAGTGTATCGGCTCTCTATCTTCTAAGTATATTCTTTCCATTATCTCTCTTTTATAGTTGTAAAAAGTTTAGCTCTTTTGAGGCTATTGCTATA
>JAGGWO010000187.1 GCA_021157485.1 Sulfurimonas sp.
GTTATATATTTAAAGCTTTTTCACCATGAACAGATTCATCAAGACCAACTTGCTCAGTCTCTTCATCAACTCTAGCACCACCAGTTAAAGCCATTGCTAGGTAGTAAACAACTACTGTTCCGATTAATGTGAATACACCAACAACTACAACTGATTCAACTTGAACCATGAACTGTCCCATTCTATCACCTGACTCTTTAAGTGGACCATCCCATAGTAAGTCATTATCTTTAAGAGCAAATATTGCAGTTGCAAGAGCTCCCCAAAGACCAGCTAAGAAGTGAATACCAAAGGCATCCAGAGAATCATCATAACCAAGTCTCTTTTTAAGTGTAGCAACACCAAAGAATGCAACAACTGAACCGACAGCACCAATAATCATAGCACCACCAACATCAACAAAACCTGCAGCTGGAGTAATAGCGACTAGACCAGCAACAACACCTGAAGCAGCACCCAGAAGAGTTGGTTTTTTATAAACGAACCACTCAAGTAAAATCCAAGTTATTGCAGCAACTGAAGGAGCTAAAGCAGTAGTTAAGTAAGCAAGACCAGCGATAGCGTTTGCACCAAATGCAGATCCACCATTAAATCCAAACCAACCAAACCATAGTATAGCAGCACCTAAAGCTGTAAGCATAACTGACATTGGTTTCATAGCAACCTTGTTATAACCAGCACGTTTACCAACTAAGAAAGCTAACACTAAACCAGCAAGACCACCATTCATATGGACAACAGTACCACCAGCGAAGTCTAGAGCACCAGCATCAAACAGAAGTGCACCATCTCCACCCCATACCATGTGTGTAACAGGAGCATATACAGCTACAACCCAAATGGCTACAAATACTATCCAAGTTGAAAACTTAATTCTCTCGATAACAGAACCTGAAGCGATTGCAACTGTAATAGCAGCAAAAGTACCTTGGAAAACTACAAATACATAAGTAGGATATGTTCCACTTAAATCGTTCCAGTTAATACCATTAAGGAACATATGAGATAGACCACCTACTACTGTTTGCATCGAAGCAGATTCAGCAGTTCCAAACGCGATTGAATAACCAGCAGCTATCCATGCAACAAATGCAACAACAAATGCACTTAAAACCATTGCATATGTATTAAGTACATTTTTGCTTCTTGTCATACCTGAGTAAAAAAGTGCTAGTCCAGCTGGTGTCATAAATAGTACCAATGCAGCAGACATCATCATCCAGGCTGTGTCACCAGTATCTAAAACATCTTCAGCAAGTGCTAAAGATGGCAAAAGCATTAATGCTAATGTTAAGTATTTTTTCATCTAAATTCCTTTTGTATTCTCTTTCGAGTTGTTTTGATGAGGAAGTATAACAGCTATTCAATATCACATATGCAGCAAATTGTATAATATTTAAGCATCCAATAGATTAAATAATAGTTATTTGAAATACTTATTTTATAATTTTACGTCACCCTTTCACATATAAAAACTAAATTGAAACAACTTTTATAATTTTTACGATTTTATTAATAGATATTTAGATAGAATTACTAAATTTTATTTTAAGATACTAGGGTGTTTATATGAGCGATTTGCTAAACAACGACGATATACAAACAATAAATATAGAAGAGACTCTTCAAAACTCTTACCTTGATTACTCAATGAGTGTAATTGTTGGACGTGCTCTGCCAGATGTTAGAGATGGTCTAAAGCCAGTGCATAGAAGAATTCTTTATGCAATGGACAAACTAAACCTTTCTCATGGCGCAAAATTCAAAAAATCAGCACGTATAGTTGGTGATGTAATTGGTCAGTACCACCCACATGGTGATACTGCTGTTTATGATGCACTTGTACGTATGGCTCAAGATTTCTCTATGAGAATGCAACTTGTTGATGGTCAAGGTAACTTCGGTTCTGTTGATGGTGACTCTGCTGCTGCGATGAGATATACAGAAGCACGTATGACAAAATACGCTGGCGAACTTCTAAAAGATTTAGATAAGAACACGGTTAACATGATAGAAAACTACGATGGCACTACTAAAGAGCCAGATGTAATGCCTACTCGTGTTCCAAACCTTCTTATCAATGGTTCTTCAGGGATTGCAGTTGGTATGGCTACTAATATACCTCCACATAACCCAACAGAAATAATGAATGGTCTTCGTGCACTTTTAGCAAATCCTAACATCACTTTGGAAGAGATTATGGAGCATATTAAAGCACCGGATTTTCCAACTGGTGGTATTATCTTTGGTAAAAAAGGTATCACTGAAGCTTATGAGAGTGGTCGTGGTCGTATAAAAGTTCGTGCAAAAACGCATATTGAGCAGACTGCTAAAAAAGAGATTATTGTTATTGATGAACTTCCTTACCAAGTAAATAAATCACGTCTTATCGAAAATATCGCAAACCTAGTTAAAGATAAGATGATTGATGGCGTTTCACTGATTCGTGATGAGTCTGACCGTGATGGTATGCGCGTTGTAATTGAGCTTAAACGTGATGCAATGAGTGAAATCGTTCTTAACAACCTTTTCAAACAGACAAGCATGCAGACTACATTTGGTATTATCATGCTATCTATACTTAACCAAGAGCCTAGAATCTTTGGAATTATAGATATCTTAAAACACTTTATTAACCACCGTAAAACTGTAATCATCCGTCGTACTATTTTTGATCTTGAAAAAGCTAAAGCTCGTGCTCATATCTTAGAAGGTCTTAGAAAAGCTATAGATATTATTGATAAAGTAATCAAAACTATCCGTGCCTCAGAAGATGAAGAGGATGCAAAAAACAACTTAGTTTCCGAATATGACTTTAGTGAGATTCAAGCGACAAGTATCGTTGCAATGAGACTTGGAAGATTAACTGGCTTACAGATTAAAAAAATTGAAGAAGAGTTAGCTGAACTTGTAAAACTAATCGATTACTTAGAATCAATCCTCAAGAGCGAAGATGTTCTTAAGGGAATCATTCAAGAAGAGTTTGATGAAGTTGCAGCAATATATACTGATGCAAGACGTACAGATGTTGAAGATGATTATGATGATATCGATATAGAAGACTTGATTCCTAATGAGCCAATGGTAGTTACTATTACTCACAGAGGTTATATCAAGCGTGTACCTCTAGTAAACTATGAAAAACAAAAACGTGGTGGTAAAGGTAAAACTGCTGTTACCACTTACGAAGATGACTTTATAGAGAACTTCTTTACTTGTAATACTCACGATACTCTACTTTTCGTAACTGACCGTGGACAACTTCACTGGTTAAAAGTTTATCGTATTCCTGAAGGAAGCAGAATTGCTAAAGGTAAGGCAGTAGTTAACCTTATTAACCTCCAAGCAGATGAGAAAATCCGTTCAGTAATTCCAACAACAGACTTTAGTGAAGATAAAGGTCTTGTTTTCTTCACTCAAAAAGGTGTTGTAAAACGTACAAATCTAAGTGAATTCTCAAATATCAGAAGTAATGGTGTTAGAGCTATTGTTTTAGATGAAGATGATGCATTAATCACTGCAAAAATTGCAAACCAGGATATTAAGTACCTTTTCATTGTTACTAAATTTGCTCAATGTATCAAATTTGAAATAGAAAAAACTCGTGAACAAGGTAGAAGTACACGTGGTGTTAGAGGTATTAAGTTCAAACATGAGGGTGATGAAGTAGTAGATGCTAACATCATCGCAAATGATGAACAAGAGATTCTAGTAGTTGCTGAAAAAGGTATCGGTAAGAGAACTGACGCTGGTGAGTACAGACTTACAAATCGTGGTGGTTCTGGTGTTATTGCTATGAAAATGACTGCTAAGACTGGTAAAAATATTGTTGGTGTTCTTATGGTTGATGAGACTATGGATATGATGGCACTTACTAAAGCTGGTAAAATGATTAGAGTAGATATGCAAACTATCTCTAAATCTAGCAGAAATACTTCTGGCGTTTACATCGTTAAAGGTGATGAAGTAGCAAGTATTTCTCGTTGTCCTAAAGAGGAAAAAGATGAAGATGAAACAAATGAAGAGTCTGGATCTTTAGAATTGGAATAGTAGTTGCTTTAGATGAGCAACTAAAATCTTAGACATAAAAAAAGTGTCTTTGCAAGGAATAACATATGAAATACTCTCTGATACTAGTAGCACTTCTTGGTTTCAGTGCTTCTGCAGCCATGGCTACTGAAGTTAAACAAGAAGCTCCTGAACCTACAAATATCACAGTTGTTTGCCCAACAGGAAGTTGTGAAAAAGCCCCAGTAGTTCAAAAAGTTGAAGTAATCAATCCTATTGAATTGGCTAAGGTAGAAGAACCTAAACCTCAAACACAAAAAGAAGATGTTTTAGATGAAAATCAAGATATCATTATTAGTGTAGTTGGTCAAGGTGTTGCTCCAATGAACACATCATCTCCAGCTCAAGCTTATGCCCTTGCTAAACGTGCAGCTGTTGCTGATGCTTATAGACTAATAGCAGAAAAAGTAAAAGGTGTTCGTATTGATGGTCAAGACTTGATTAAAAATATGATGGTTAAACGCTCCACTGTTCGTACATCTGTAAAAGCAATGGTTAGAAATGCCAACATTGTTGAAACAACTTTTAAAGAGGGTTTATGCGAAGTAGAGATGGAAATCATACTTTCTCACTCAGACTTTGCTCAGTAATTCTTTTTAATTCACTCGCACTTAATGCGAGTGAATTCCTTATCTCCTACTCCTATATAGTAAAAGACGCTACACTTTACAACGAAACTATCCAAATCTCAAAAGCTATGAAAAAATGCAGTGGGACTCCACAAAAAAGTTTTATATTTGATACAAATGGTGAAAAAGATTTAAAAAAGATTATCTCAAAAAATAATGAAGATTTCATTAACTATATACATGGATTAGGTCTTCATATCATCCATAACGATAAAACTAAAAATCTACAGCACAGTTCCTTCACAAAGCTAACACTAAAGACAACATGTTTCAAAGTCGATTTTAATGATAATTTCGCTAAAATTGCACCTTTAAAATAAGGCCATATTGTGAAAATAGCGATAGTTGAAGACGATATTAATATGAGAAAATCTCTTGAAATCGCGATGAGCGACTATAAAGAGTTCCAAATAAAAACCTATAAGAATGCAAAAGATGCTCTTAAAGGCCTTGATGACAGCTTCGATTTAATTATTACAGACATAAATATGCCAGGTATGGACGGAATAGAGTTTGTCAAAACTTTAAACGGAAAATACGAAGTAATCATCATGACTGGAAACGCAACTCTTCAACGTGCCATAGAGTCAATTCACCTTGGTGTTAAAGACTTTCTTCTCAAACCCTTCGATGTTGACACTTTAATAGCAGCTATCAAGCGTGAAAATAAAGTTCAAAAAGTAAAAAAATCAGTGCAAAAAACTAAAAAAAGTTCTACTGGTTTCTTAGGAACATCTTCATCGCTAGAGAGTGTTATTAAAATAGCTGACAAAGCTGCCTCAACAGATGCAAGTGTTTTACTTCTAGGTCAAAGTGGTGTTGGTAAAGAAGTTTTTGCAAACCATATCCATAAAAACTCACCAAGAGCAAAGAAACCATTTATTGCTATCAATATGGCTGCTATTCCTGAAAACCTTATAGAGAGTGAACTTTTTGGTTTTGAAAAAGGTGCGTTTACTGATGCAAGTGAAGCAAAGGCTGGTCAATTTGAGTTAGCAAATGGTGGTACACTTTTTCTTGATGAAATTGGTGAGATGCCTTTTGGTGTTCAAGCGAAACTTCTTCGTGCTCTGCAAGAAAAAGAGGTTAGAAGACTTGGTTCATCTAAATCTACAAAAATCGATATTAGAGTAATCTCTGCAACCAATGCAAACCTTCAAGATAGAATTAAAAATGGTGAATTTAGAGAAGATTTATACTACCGCTTAAATACAATTCCAATAAGCATTCCTCCTTTGTCTCAAAGAAAAGATGAGATAATGCAGATAGCTGAAGCAATGGTTGAACAAAACTGTAAAAAATACGGTTTTGAGCTTAAAACATTTTCTGATAAAGCAAAAAATGAACTTTTAACATACTCTTGGCCAGGAAATATACGTGAACTTATCTCAGTTGTTGAAAGAGCGGTAATACTTAGTGAAACACAAGAGATACAAACAGACGAACTTTATCTAGAAAATAGAAAATAGGAAAAAATAATGATGAGAATTAAAATTCAATGTAGTGAGGCACTAGATGCTCAATCGTAAAAAATATAATGTAGCAGTAGTAGGTGCAAATGGTGCCGTTGGTGAAGAGATATTAACAATTTTACAAGAGATAGACTTCCCAATAAATAAATTAGTTCCGCTTGCAAGTGCAAGAAGTGTAGGAAAAAAAGTTGATTTTAATGGTAAAGAGATAAATATCATTGAACTTACTAACGATGTATTTGCAAAAGAAGAAGTTGAGATAGCACTTTTTAGTGCTGGTGGAAGTGTTAGTGCTGAATTTGCTTCTGACGCTGTTAAGGCAGGCGCAGTAGTGATTGACAATACATCTCACTTTAGAATGAATGAAGATGTTCCTTTAGTAGTTCCAGAAGTTAATCCTGAGGATATTGCTAAATGGAAACAGACAGGTATTATTGCTAATCCTAACTGTTCAACTATTCAGATGGTTCAAACTCTCAAACCTCTTGATGATGCTTATGACTTAGTTAGAGTTGATGTGTCAACTTACCAGGCAACTAGTGGTGCTGGGAAAACTGCAATGGAAGAGTTAGTAACACAGATGCAAGATTTCTTCGCATTTAAACTTAGTGATTCAGAGCACAAAGTGTTTAACCAGCAAATAGCACTTAATGTAATCCCTCAAATAGATCTGTTCACTGAAAATGGTTACACTAAAGAAGAGATGAAAATGGTAAATGAGACTACAAAGATTATGCATAAAGATATAGCTCTTAGTGCAACTTGTGTTCGTGTGCCAACTCTTCGTGGTCATGCTGAAGCTTTAACTCTAACTTTTGATAGTGAAGTTGAAGCAAGTGAAGCTAGAGAACTACTCAGTAAAGCTCCAAATATTGTCATCCTTGATAAACCAGAAGAAGCACTTTACCCAATGCCAGCTACTTGTGTAGATATGAATGAAACTTTTGTTGGTCGTATCAGAAATGACAACTACTCTAAAAACATGCTTCATATGTTTGTGGTTGCTGATAACCTTAGAGTTGGTGCTGCTACAAACGCAGTAAGAATCGCTCAAAAATGGGTAGAAATGGAAGGGGAAAAGTAGATGCTAGAAAAAGCTTTCGAAAGCTCATTATGGGCTTCAAGGTTTATGGTTATACTTGCTGTAATTTTTGGTCTTATTGGCGCTATTGTACTTTTCATAGTGGCTAGTTTTGACATCTATGACACTACAAAATTTGTTATAAATACATATATTACTCATGCTCACCCACAAAATTTTCATGAAGACGTTGTTGGTGGTATAATCGGGGCAGTTGATTTGTATCTTATCGGTGTAGTTATGCTTCTTTTCTCTTTTGGTCTATATGAGCTATTTATTTCTGAAATAGATGTAGCAAAAGATGAAAGTGGAGAAGAGAACAAAATCTTAGCTATCCATTCACTTGATCAGCTTAAAGATAAAATTTCAAAAGTAATCGTAATGGTACTTGTAGTTGGATTCTTTCAAAAAGTTGGACATACAGAGTATACTGGTGCACTAGATATGTTATACTTCGCGCTATCAATAACTGCAGTAGCAGTAGGGTTGTATTTTCTTGGTAAAGTTGGGAAAAAGCATTAGCAACCACCTAGTTCCCAAGTTTTACTTGGGAACTTATATAAATTATACATTCCCAAGTAAAACTTGGGAACGAGCTTAAAGGTTTTAAATGAGTAAAATATTTGTAGATGCATGTTTTGGTAAAGAGACACCATACACTCCAGTTTGGATGATGAGACAAGCAGGACGTTACCTTCCTGAGTATATGGCAGTTCGTGCTGAGGCAGGAAACTTTTTAAACCTTTGTCACAACCCTGCAAAAGCGGCAGAAGTAACTCTTCAACCTCTTGATATTGTTGGTGTTGATGCAGCCATTCTTTTTAGTGACATCCTTGTTATCCCTGATGAAATGGGTATGGATTTATCATTTGTTAAAGGTGAAGGTCCTAAGTTTAGTGATCCTATCACTTGCGAAGCAGATGTAGATAGACTTATCGGTGGTGATGAAGCCGCTTCAAAACTTACTTATGTTTTTGATACTATCAAACTTTTAAGAACCCAGTTAGATGAAAGAGGTGATGATAAAGCACTTATTGGCTTTACTGGTGCACCATGGACTCTTGCAACTTATATGATTGAAGGTCAAGGTACTAAAACATATAATATTTGTAAGAAAATGATGTACTCAAACCCTGAGCTTTTACATAAAATACTTGCAAAAGTAACAGAAGTTGTAAAACTATATATGGAAAAACAGATCCAAGCTGGAATCGATGTAGTTCAAATATTTGACTCATGGGCAGCAGCTATTGAACCAGGTAAATATGATGAGTTCTCTTGGAAATATATGGTTGAAATTGCTGATTATTTAAAAGGCAAGTATCCACATATTCCAATTATTATGTTCCCTAAAGGTATACCTGCGTTTTTAGATAAAATCTATGGTAACTTTGATGTATTTGGTGTTGACTGGTCAACTCCAATGGCTCTTGCAAAAGAGAAACTTGGAGACAAATATGTTCTTCAAGGAAATATGGAGCCATGTCGTCTTTACTCAAAAGAAGAGACTACTAAATGTGTAGAGGTTATCCAAGAGACTATGGGTGGAAAACGCCATATATTTAACCTTGGTCATGGAATCCTTCCTGACGTTCCAGTTGAGAACGCTAAACACTTCATAAATGAGTGTCACAGAGTTAGTGGAAAAAAATAATATAATCTTCGGACCTGTAAACTCGCGCCGTTTTGGCATGAGTTTAGGTATCGATCTCTCCCCTGCTTTAAAACAATGTAACTTTGATTGTCTTTACTGTGAACTAGCTCCAAACGCTACTGTATCATCTCAAACACA
>JAGGWO010000185.1 GCA_021157485.1 Sulfurimonas sp.
GTATTACCACCAGCTGCGAACTCTTCACCCTCATTATCAGAAGTAATAACTATCTTACCTCCATGCATACCTTTAGCGATGTAATCATTTGCTACACCCTCTAGATATATAGAAACACCTGGGATTAAAAATGCTCCAAGAGCTTGTCCAGCTACACCTGTAAGATTTATCTTAATAGTGCCTGCTTTTAGACCTTCATCACCGTAAAATTCTGCAATCTCACCAGATACTAAAGCACCAAAACTTCTATTTACATTACTTATCTCTCTACTAATGCGAATAGGATGTTCAGGATGCTTAATAGCACTATATGCCTCTTTTAAAACATCTTTTTCAAAACTATTATCATCAAATGGATGATTAAATGGTTGCTGATGCGTATTTAGACCCTCTTCTTCATGTAAAATTGCGCTGAAATCAAATTTTTGAGCAAATGCATCATCTTTGACTTTAAGTACACTTACTTGACCTACCATCTCTTCCATTGTTTTAAACCCAAGTTCTGCCATGATAGAACGTACATCTTCAGCTAAAAGAGTAAAAAAGTTCACAACTTGATCAACATGACCTTTAAAGAAATCTTGACGAAGTTTTTCATTTTGCGTTGCAATACCAACAGAACATTTATTTACATGACAGATACGAAGCATTTTACAACCAACGATTGTGAGAACACCTGTACCAAATGCAAAAGACTCAGCACCGAGAAGTGTAGCTTTAACAACATCAAGACCAGATTTCAGACCACCATCAGTTTGAAGTTCTACAAGACCACGAAGATTATTTGCTTTAAGTGCATTATGAGCTTCAGAAAGACCTAACTCCCATGGATTACCAGCAAACTTGATAGAAGTAAGTGGAGCAGCACCAGTACCACCATCACCACCAGAGATAATGATTTTATCAGCGTATGCTTTTGCAACACCAGCGGCAATAGTACCAACACCAACAGTTGAAACTAGTTTTACAGCTACACGAGCTTTAGGATTGACCTGTTTCATATCAAAGATAAGCTGGGCCAAATCCTCAATAGAGTAGATATCGTGGTGTGGAGGAGGTGAAATTAGAGTAACACCTGGTACTGTATGACGAAGTTTTCCGATTAACTGAGTAACTTTATGTCCTGGAAGTTGTCCACCCTCACCAGGTTTTGCACCTTGAGCTACTTTAATCTGAATCTCTTCAGCTGAACGTAGATAAGCAGGAGTTACACCAAAACGACCAGATGCGACTTGTTTAATTTTAGATACTCTCTCAGTACCAAATCTTGACTTATCTTCTCCACCTTCACCAGAGTTTGATTGACCCCCGATTCTATTCATTGCAATTGCGATAGTTTCATGAGCTTCTGGAGAGATTGAACCAAGACTCATAGCAGCTGAGGCAAATCTTTTAAAGATTTTCTCTTTTGATTCAACTTCAGAGATATCAATAGCTTTTCTATCAGATTTAAGATCAAAGAAATCACGAATAAATTTTAATCCACGCTTATTTACAAGATTTTTAAGTCTATCAAAATCTTCTTTTTTACCACTATTTGCCATTGCATGAATAGCATGAATAACAGCAGGTCCAAAGTCATGGTGCTCTTGTCCAGTATAGAATTTATAGTATCCACCAATATTTAGAGGAAAGATTGTGTTAAACCCATTCTCTTTAAATGCATCTTTGTGATACCTTGAAATTCTTTCATCAATATCACTGTAGTCTAGTCCAGCAATTGTCAAGTGAGAAGCTTCAAAACAATCCTCTGCAATTTCACGACTAAGACCCATTACATCAAAAAGAGCAGAGTTTCTATATGAGGCAATCGTTGCAATACCCATTTTTGACATAATTTTTAACAGACCTGCGTTTAGTGCTCCATGAACTGCTTTTAAAGCTTCCGCGCAAGTCATATTGATAGATTTAGATTTTTCTAACTGACTACTTACTGTACAAAACAGTACACTTGGATAAATTGCACTTGCACCATAACCAATAAGAACTGCAGCACTATGTGAATCTACAACTTCTCCAGTTACAGAAATAATAGAAACAAGATGACGAATTTTAGCTTTTAGTAAAACAATATTAAGACGTCCTACTGCCATAGCCATAGGAATAACCTTATTATCAGCATTAAATCCACTATCATCAAGAATAACGATTCTCGTTCCATCATCCTTAACAGATACTAGAATTTTCTCAACTAAAGCATCAAGAGAAGCTTTTAAGTCTGTTTTGTAAGTTGTTGAGAATGTAAAATTATGATAAAAAGCTTGATAGCGTGGTGACTTTTTATCTCCAAATGATTTTAAAACATCCAACTTTTCACTTGTAATAATTGGTGAAATTGATTTCAGACGATGTGCGTGAGTCGGAATCTCATTTAAGATATTGTGAACTTCACCAAAACCTGTGTTCAAACTCATAACAACTTTTTCACGAATAGGATCAATCGGTGGATTTGTTACTTGAGCAAATTTTTGTTTGAAATAGTCTGTAAAGTTTCTCTGCTTAGAAGAAAACGCAGCAAGAGGTGTATCATCACCCATAGACCCAACAGCCTCTTTACCATCTTTAATCATAGGCTCTATAACTTGCTCTATGATCTCTTGAGTTATATTAAAGTATCTCTGTTTTTTTACAAGTGCATCTGGCTCTATTTTACTAGCATTAGCAGTTGAGTATTGTTCCTCTACATGCTCTTGAAGATAAATCATATGCTCATTTAACCACTTCATATAAGGATTAGAAGATTTAAGATAATTGTCAATTTGGTCACTTTTTAAAAGTTTTCCAAATTTTAAATCAAGTCCTAACATCTCTCCTGACTGAAGACGACCTCTCTCTTTAATATCTTCTTCTGCAATATCAACAACACCATATTCAGAAGCGATAAGAAGATTATCATCTTTAGTAACAATATATTTTGAAGGACGAAGACCATTTCTATCAAGTACACAACCGATATAACGACCATCTGTTACAGAAAACGCAGCTGGACCATCCCAGGCTTCAAATACTGTTGAGTGATACTCATAAAATGCACGAAGTTCTGGGTCCATATGTGGAGCATTCTGCCAAGCTGAAGGAATAACTGCACGAACAGCTTTAAAGAAATCCATACCATTAACGATAAGAAACTCAAAAAAGTTATCTGCAGATGCACTATCAGAAGAGTTGAGTTGTAAAATCGGTAAGATTCTTGCAATCTCTTCATCTGTAAATACATCAGACTTAATAGACTCAGATTTAATTTTTACATTTATACGGTTACCTTCAACAGAGTTAATCTCACCATTGTGCGCAACTGCACGGAATGGTTGAGCTAAACGCCATTCGGGAAGTGTATTTGTTGAAAATCTTTGATGGAACAGTGAGAAAGATATTTTAAAATCTTTGCTCTGAAGATCTTTGTAAAACTCTTTAATATGCGTAGGCATAACAAGACCCTTATATGAAAGAACCTTTGAGCTCATAGAAGCTATATAAAAATCTCTATGTTCAACTAGTTTATGCTCACACTCTTTACGTGAAAGGTATAAAAGAGCATCAAATCTATTTGTTGCCATAATCGAATTTGGAGTAATAAAAAGTTGTACAATATTTGGTAATGATTCAATCGCTTGATCACCTAAAGCCTTTGTATCAATTGGAACCTCACGATTAAGTACAATTTTAAGATCATTGTTATTACAAATCTCTTCTAAAGTATCTAAAAGTTTTATGTCTTTTGTAAAAATAGAAGCGACAGCGAACTGTTTAGATAGCTCAACACCACTTGCTTCTGCCTCTTTACGCATAAACGATTTCGGCATTGACAGTAAAAGTCCACTACCATCACCTGTTTTACCATCTGCTGCAACAGCACCACGGTGCATCATACGTTCTAGTGCAGTAACTGCATCATCTAAAACCTTATGAGACGCTCTATTTTTGATATTTGCAACAAGACCAAAACCACAGTTATCTTTGAATGATCTTAATAAATCATGATGTTCAACCATTTTCTCTCCTAAATTTATAAATTTAATAGTAAATTCGTATTAGTTTAATCTCTTTTTAAAGAAACTTAGTCTATTTAGACAAAGTGCCTATATTGTACAATTTAAAGGTTTAAAAAAGCATAATAGTGTTAGTATTTTTTAAAGAAATTAATTTTATGAGTAAATAGGAAGCAGTTAGGTGCAAGGTTATATAATAAATCTTAACAAAGTCAAAGATGAAGATTTAATAGTCACAATTGTATCAAAGGGGAGCTTAGATACCCTTTATAGGTTCTATGGAGCAAGGCATGGAACCATAAATATTGGATTTAAAATCGATTATGAGAAAGAGCCTTCTTCTAAATCTACAATTTCAAGACTCAAAGATGTAATTCATATAGGTTTTAAATGGATTAATGATTATAAACTGCTGCGTTTATGGCAGGATTTTTTAGCACTCTTTGCCAAACATCTAAAGGATGCAGAAGATATTGGTGATTTTTATTTTGACATCATTGACAGTGCTTCACAAGAGTGGAATCAGCAAAACCCTAAACGAGTAGCAATTGAAGCGTATGTAAAAATCTTAGAGCATGAGGGACGTCTACATCGTGAAGCTATATGTTTTTTATGCTCACGTCCCATTGAGAATGACATCTCACTTATACGAGCATTTTTACCGACTCATCAAAAGTGTACACATTCACTTGGAATAAACGCAGGAGCACTTAAAGAACTCTATGAAAACAAGTCATCACTTTTCCTTAGTGATAAAGAAGTAGATAGACTTTGGCTTGTACTACTAGAGGGTTTATAAATACTTTTTGTTGTACTCCACTATCATCCCATGAAACCTTGCATAAATAAGATTTACATCATTTTCATCAAAACTACTTCTAATTCCTTTTTCTAAATATTTTTTATACTCATAATATTTATCAAACTCTATATCAAAAGTTTTTAAAAGCCTTTTTGTATATGTATCAACTACCATTTCATTTCTATAACAAGTATAACAGAGAATAGAGTCTGCACTCTCTTCTCCAATCCCCTTTTGCATAAGTAGCCATTCTCTTGTAACATTGGCTTGAAAGTTTTTAAAATCATTAAAATCTCTTTTAATGTTGAACGATAGTTGCAGTAATCGTGGAGCTTTTTGATTATAAAAACCACTTGGTTTTATCATCTCTTTTAAAGTTGATTCATCAAGTGTTAAAAAACTTTCAAACTCTAAAAAACTAGCTAAGTTTTCTAAAGATTTTTCTACATTTTTCCATGAGGTATTTTGAGTCAAAATAGCTCCAATGAGAACTTCAAAAGTTCCAACATTAGGCCACCAATATTTTGAGGAGTTTTCAAGTAAATTTTTATCTTCTAAAAACTTATATATTTCAAAACTATTTTTTTGCAACGAGTGAAGCTGTTTTATTTTTTTCACCTCTCATGTTTATTCCATCTTTTTCTTCATAAAATATAATATCCAAATCTATAAAAGCTTTTAAAAGTTCATTTTTTTCTAAAAGGTAATCAGGGTTCATACTACCCTGTTCTGGCTTCTCATGCGCTTCTATAAAAGTCTCAAAGATTATTAAACCACCCTCTTTTAAAGCATCTATCATCTGAGCCATAAGCCTACGGTTTAGATAGTTAGTATTTACTATCAAATCGTATGAGTTTTTTTCTAAATTATACGAGTCTAAATCAACTTCAATTTTTTTAATATTTTTACTATCGCTTATTTGTGAGAGAGCGTAATCAGACAAATCAACTGCATCGACACTAAAACCTAATTCTTCTAAGAAGTGAGTGTTTCTTCCTGTTCCACAAGCCAAATCAAGTGCATTTCCAACTTTAGCATGCTGTACATAGCTTTGAACTATTGGAGAAACCGTATGTTTCATTGGCTTCTCAACATGACGAATATTCCAACGTTCTTTGTCTTCTATCATTATGAAAGTCTCCCTTTGTAATCTTCATATCCAAAATCTTTTATAATTTTTATAGTGCCATCTTTTTTCTTTAATGCCAATGAGGGAAGCTTTATACCATTAAAAGTAGTGTTCTTAACAAAAGTATAGTGTATTTGGTCTTCAAAAATAACTCTATCACCTACTTTCAGAGGTTCATCAAAGGAGTAATCACCCATAATATCACCTGCTAAACATGTATTTCCAGCTAAACGATAGGTATACTTTTTCTCTCCAGCTTCACCACTATCTCTCACATCTGCACGATATGGCATCGCTAATGTATCGGGCATATGAGCTTCTGCTGAAGTGTCTAAAATGGCTATATCCATTGAGTTATGGACTATATCTAAAACACTGCTTACTAAAGTACCTGTCTCCCAACCAACAGCTTCTCCTGGTTCTAGGTAGACTTCAACATCATATTTTTCTCTAAAATCTTTGATGAGCTTGATAAGCTTCTCTACATCATAACCTTTTTTAGTTATGTGATGTCCACCACCGAAGTTTATGTACTTTAGGTTTTTAAAATATGAAGAAAAGTTCTTCTCAAACGCAGTTAAAACTTCATCAAGTTCATCTGCGCCTTGCTCACAAAGAGCATGAAAATTAAGACCATCTATATACTCTAATGCTCTCTCATCAAAGTTCTTCAAAGTAGTGCCTAATCTAGAGTAAATACCACAAGGATTATACATATCAACGGGCGATGATGAGACTTCTGGATTTATTCTTAGTGAAAGATGGATATTTGGATTTATCTCTTTTACTTTATCTTTAAATCTTAAGAGTTGGGATGGTGAATTAAAAACTATATGGTCTGAAATTTTTGCAATTTGTGCAATCTCTTCATCTTTAAACGCAGGGGAATAAGTATGTACTTCTTTGTTGAACTCTTCTCTTGCTAAAAGTGCTTCATGAAGTCCACTTGCTGTACAACCTTGTAAATATTTCTTTACCAAAGGAAATGTCGAGTGCATAGCAAAACCCTTAAGGGCTAAGATAATCTTTGCTCCACTCTCACGTTGTACATAATTAAGAAGCATAAGGTTCTTCTCTAAAAGTTCCTCTTCACAAAGGTAATAGGGTGTCGGTATCTCGTTATTGTTCTTCATACTTCTTTTTGATTCTCAGGGCCACAGTTTCAAATCGCTCCCCGTCAAGTCCCATCTCGTTAACTTTAACACAAGCTTTTTTAATAGACTCTTCCGTTAAAACCTCTTTTAAATTTATAGCAGTTCTTATCACATCAATCGCAGCGGCATACTGTTTAACTACAGCATTAGCCCCTTCTTCTACTTTTTTATTTTTATTTTTAGGATCTAAGATAGCGTTTGCATACTCTTTAGTGACTTTATCACTCTCTTTTGCAGCTTCATCTTCTTCATTTGGATCTAACTCTTTTAAAACCTCTGCGTAAACCGGCTCTAAATTCCAATGTTCAAAAAGTATAGCACTTAAATAGTATGAAGTAGTTCCTAAAAACTCTCTCTCAAAATCTTGGATATTTGTACAAGCCAAGAAACCTTCTCTATATGTTTCAAGATAGTCACTATCGTGAAGTTCTTTTGACACAATAATCTTTCCAGACTCCATAATAAGAGCAAGAGAAGTTAATATATGTGTGTCTCGTAAATCAACCTTCGCATACCACTGCATCATCAAAGAACTTTGCAGTATACACATCTCATTAAACTGAGCGTTATTAAAGCCATATA
>JAGGWO010000216.1 GCA_021157485.1 Sulfurimonas sp.
ATTCTAGTAACTGTTCTTACAAAAAAAATGGCTGAAGCTCTTACAAAATATCTTGCAGATTTAGGTATAAAAGTTCAGTACATGCACTCCGATATTGATACTATTGAAAGAAATCAAATTATTCGTGCACTGCGTTTAGGTGTGTTTGATGTTCTTATCGGGATTAATCTCTTGCGTGAGGGTCTTGACTTACCAGAAGTAAGTTTGGTTGCAATTCTTGATGCAGATAAAGAAGGGTTTTTAAGAAGTGAGACTGCTCTTGTTCAAACTATTGGTCGTGGGGCTAGAAACTCAAACGGACGAGTAATTCTTTATGCAAATAAAATGACAGGCTCAATGCAAAGAGCAATTGACAAAACAAATGAGAGACGTGAAATACAAGAAGCTCATAATAAAAAGCATGGAATTACGCCAACAACAACAATTAGAAAACTAGATGAGAATTTAAAACTAGAAGAACATGGTGACCTCTACCAAAAACATAAAAAAATGGATAAAATGCCAGCATCAGAAAAAAAAGCGATAACAAAAGAGTTACAACTCAAAATGAAGAGCGCTGCCAAAGAGTTAAACTTTGAAGAGGCAGCTCGTCTTCGTGATGAGATTATGAAAATAAAAAAATTATAAATTAGATTCCCGGGTTAAACCCGAGAATGACGGAGATTTTAAAAGATGGAAGATACTTTTAGCAACTTAGCAACATATGGATATATAGGACTTTTTCTCTACTCACTTGGTGGTGGATTCGTAGCTCTTGTTGGAGCTGGTGTTTTATCTTTTATGGGTAAAATGGATTTAAGTTTATCTATAATGATTGCGTTTTTTGCAAATGCTATTGGTGATGTTTTACTTTTTTACATGGCAAGATACCAAAAAAGTATGATGATGGAAGGTCTTCGCAAACATAGAAGAAAACTTGCTCTCTCTCACGTGATGATGAAAAGATATGGTTCATGGATAATTTTATTTCAAAAGTTTGTATATGGAATCAAAACACTTATACCTATTGCCATCGGTCTTACAAAATATGACTTTAAAAAATTTGCAATTTTAAATGTATTCAGTGCTGCTGTCTGGGCTTTAGTATTTGGACTTGGAAGCTACTTTTCTGGTAGTTTTTTAGTTGAACTAGCAAAGGTTATAGGCGATAAACCTTGGATTGCACCGATGATATTAGTAATATTTGGTGGTGGATTATGGTTGTATATGGAAAAAGCTACGAAGAAGAAAGTTAAAAAATAACTAGATTCCCAATCGAGTTGAGAATGACGATATGGTGAGTTTCATAAAAGTTTTAGATTTGCTGTAGATTTTTATGCACCCCAAGGGCACTTTGTCGTTTCACTCGGGCGCAGATGCGGTGAAGCTAGAACTTTTAACTTTAGCTTCCGACTATTGGGCCGTATGGTGCATAATCTGTATGATTTCCATCTTGATACTTCTTGTAGTTAGCGACGAACATCTCTGCTAAATTATCTCTGGTTTTATCAAATAGTTCTTTATCTTCCCAAGCATTACGTGGATTTAAAATCTCTGGCTTAATTTCACCTAAAGTTTTTGGAACATGAAGTCTAAATGTTTTAGTAGTATCAAACTCACTATCATTAATACTTCCGTCTAAAATAGCATTGATACAAGCTCGTGTATTTTTAATACTCATACGTTTACCGACACCATAAGCTCCACCGGTCCAGCCAGTGTTAACAAGATAAACATTTACACCATGCTCATCAATTTTCTCACCTAATAGTTTTGCATAAACTGTTGGATGTAGTGGTAAAAACGCTTCACCAAAACAAGCTGAGAAAGTTGCAACTGGTTCAGTAATTCCACGCTCCGTTCCAGCAACTTTTGCAGTATATCCACTTAGGAAGTAGTACATTGCCTGCTCTTTAGTAAGTTTTGAAACTGGAGGTAAAACACCAAAAGCATCGGCCGTTAAAAAGATAATGTTTTCAGGATGACCTGCCATTAAATCTTTTTTATGATTCACAATATGTTCAATAGGGTAAGAGACACGAGTATTTTCAGTTTTAGAACCATCTTCGTAATCTACTTCACCCTCACCATACATAACTACATTTTCAAGCAATGCATCGGTTTTAATAGCACCGTAAATCTCTGGCTCACTTTTACCATCAAGGTTAATAACTTTTGCGTAACAACCACCTTCAAAGTTGAATACACCATAGTTATCCCAACCATGCTCATCATCACCGATAAGTGCACGGTGTGGATCAGTAGAGAGTGTAGTTTTACCAGTTCCACTTAGTCCAAAGAAAAGTGCAGTATCACCACGTTCACCAACATTTGCTGAACAGTGCATAGAAAGTTTACCCTCTAGTGGTAACCAGTAGTTCATCATTGAAAATATACCTTTTTTCAACTCACCACCATACCATGTACCACCAATGATACATAAGTTTCTCTCTACATCAAAAAGAACAAATACTTCAGAGTTTAGTCCATGCTCTTTCCATTTGTCATTAACTGCTTTACATGCATTTAAAACAACAAAGTCAGACTTAAACACTTCAAGTTCTGGTTCAGTTGGACGAATAAACATATTTTTAACAAAATGAGATTGCCATGCAATTTCTGTTACAAAACGGATAGAACGTTTTGAAGCTATAGATGATCCACAAAAAACATCCGTTACATAAAGATCTGTACTTGAAAGTTGTTCTTGAGCAACTACTAAAAGTTCATCAAATATTTCAGCAGAAACTTTTTGATTCACATCACCCCATGCAATATACTTGTTAGAAGGTTCACGATCTACAAAATACTTATCTTTAGGAGAACGACCAGTAAATATACCAGTGTCTACAGCTGTAGCACCCTTATTAGTCTGTTGAACTTCACCATTGTCTAGCTCATGTTTAATCAACTCATCATAACTCAAATTATGGTAAACATTACCAATATTTTTCAGTCCTAAATCTTCTAATTCAGTTAAATTCATAATTTACCCTCTATGGTACTTTTTAGATATGGAATTATACACTCAATAAACATAAATTAAATATAAAAATAGAAGAGTTTTTTGAATTAAAGAAAAAAAATTATTTTAAGTATTTTTTGATAGAATTGTATTTTTATTAAACTTGCTCGATTAACTCAGTGGTAGAGTGCCTCCATGACATGGAGGTGGTCGTTGGTTCAAGTCCAACATTGAGCACCATCTAAACTTCCCTACCTTACGATAATTTATAGATTTCTCTACAACTAATGGTTCTCAACTTACATAACTGGTAGTAGAATTGATAGTAAACAAAGATTTTTTAGCAGAAAAGACTATCAACCCTGACACATTAAAAGAGTTGTTTACTCATCAAAAACTTATATCAGCTTACAATAATGAGAAAAAGTGATTATTCAGATCCCCGTTTTTTTCATTAAGTCTGAAAGGTCAAGTTGCAGCTTTAGATGATGCAAAAATTCAATCAATAGCAAAATTCATTGAAGCACAAATATAGCTAAGAGATAAATTATCAATAGATTATTGCTAGTACAATGCACTAGCGGTAAGCACAACTTTTAAGATTTAAAATCTATGAATATTCTTTTTGCCACCCTGCTCAACTATAATCGAAGATCGCAATATATACAGGTAAGCACCTGTTTTTTTGTAAACGATTTGCTGATAGATATCTTTTGAATTTCTTGGATCATATCCTATAGCTTCGACACGATCTCTATGTGTCAAAACAGCACACTCATTTATAATAGAATACATACTAAGCGCCATTGGGTCTTCAGCATCATCTACAGGAGCCTTTTGTAAGAGCATTACACTAGGACACCCAAGAGTTTTTTTATTTAACTTATCTGCATAAATAGATGTTATTAAAAGAAAAAATATTAACGCATATTTCAAATTAGTTCATTTGCCATTTAAAAATTACTGACGCGTAAGCAGTTACCATGCTATCTATTTTAAAATTAACTAGTGCACCACTACCATTATCACGATTTTCATTTACATCTAATACCATATACTTAGCACCAATCTCTATATCTATTAGTTCAGTTGCATGAATATTAAAACCAGCATCACCACCATAATACATACTTGTTGTATCCATAGAAGGAATATTCTTATCTGAGTCAGCCCCAACCTTGATAAATGCTTGACCAGCATTCGCACCTATAAAAAAGTTTGCAGCCTTAGAAAAATTAAATAGATACTGAAGCTCTCCACCAGCTGTCATAAGTTTACTAAAATCATCTGCATTATAATAACGTGCACTTAAGAATGCTCTAAAATCATTTCCTTGAGCACCAATTTTTAGTCCAATATTAGGGAGACCTGTGTTGTCAACATCAATATTCCCTGCATCATTTCTTTCTATATCTACATTTGTAACTCCACCCTCTATTGCAAACAGTGAATATGTGTCATACGAATAATTATCTGCCGCTAATGGTACCGTTGCTATCATAGCCGCTAAAACTACCTTACTTAAACTTTTTTTCATATCTTTCCTTTTTATTTATTACTTAAAACATTATACCTCGTAAAATTTGAAGTAAACTTTAATTTACAAGCCTTAAATCGGCATAGCAACGCTTAACTTTAGCCATTAATAGAATTTGCACCTACAACTGCACTACTAAATGCCCACTGAAAGTTATACCCTCCAAGTTCACCCGTCACATCAATAACTTCACCTATAAAGTATAGACCTTCTATATCTAAAGCTTCAAGTGTATATCTATTTAATTCTTCACAAAGTACGCCACCACGGCTTACTTCAGCTTTAGTAAAACCAAAATTACCAGCTGGTGCAAACTCATAACTGTGTATATTTTTCAGATTTTCTATCGCTTTTTTATCTAATTTAACACACTCTATATCTTCAACGTTCAAAGCTTTTAAGATAGCTTTTGAGAGCCTTTTTGGAAGTGGAATTGTCGAACTAACCAACTTTTTACTACTATTAGTTAAATTTATAATATTGTGATTTGGTAAAAAATTCACACTAATATTTCCTTTTTGCCAATAAAGTGAGGCTGACAGTACAGATGGTCCACTTATCCCTTTATGTGCAAAAAGCATATCCTCTTTTAAAATTTTATCATTTACAGTTATCTGCACATAGCAACTAAGACCACTTAACTCTTTCATCCAAAACTGATCTTTTTGAAGTGTCATACCAACAAGGGCAGGAGTAAATTCTTTAACTTTCAGACCAAAATCTTTTGCAATTTTCAGCCCAATTTCACTTGCACCTAAATTTTTAAAACTTTTTCCACCCGTTGCAACTACAACTTTTTTAGATTTTAAAATGCCTTTTGATGTTGTAAGCTCAAATATCTCATCTATTTTCTTTAGTTCTATAATCTCTCTATTTAAAAGAGTGTCAAAGTGTTGCGTTTTTCTTTTTAATATATTAATAATTTCATCTGAAGAGTCTTTACAAAAGTAATATCTATCTTTCCTAACAACTGGTTCAACTCCATTATTATGCAAAAATTTTAGTAAATCATCTTTTGAAAATACAGATAAAGCATACTCAACTAACTCTTCATCACCATCAAAATTATTTTCACTGACCTCTACATTTGTGATATTACATCTACCGCCACCAGAGATTTTTAGCTTTTTTGCAACCTTATCATTAACATCAACTATTGCTACTTGCAAATTTTCATCTAAATGGCTTGCACACATAAGTCCACTAGCGCCTGCACCAAGTATTAATACATCATAAATTTTCATATGAGAATTATACGATATAATTACATAAATAATTTATAAAGAAGAAAAATGAGTAATAAACTTCACATAGTCTCTCTTGGATGTACTAAAAACCTTGTTGATACAGAAGTAATGATGGGTAAACTTCAGAACTTTGAACTTACAGATGAGAGCCAAGATGCAGATGTAATTATCGTAAACACTTGTGGTTTTATTGATGCAGCAAAAGAAGAGTCTGTAAATACAGTTCTATCTCTGCATGAAGCGAGAAAAGAAGATAGCATTTTAGTAATGGCTGGGTGCCTAAGTGAAAGATATAAAGATGATTTAGCAGTGCAAATTCCAGAAGTTGATATATTTACTGGTGTTGGTGACTATGACCATATCGATGAGCTTTTGATAGAAAAAAAGAGTAGGTTCTCTGAAGAGGTTTATTTAATCGATGGTGCTGAGCGTGTTGTTACTGGTTCAACTTACCACGCTTATATTAAACTCTCAGAGGGTTGTAACCAAACTTGTAGTTTTTGTGCTATTCCATCTTTTAAAGGTAAGCTAAACTCTCGTAACCTAGACTCTATAGCTGCAGAAGTTGAAGGTCTTGTTAAAAAAGGGTATTTTGATTTCTCTTTTGTATCTCAAGATTCCAGTTCTTATCTACGTGATCAAAATGTAACAGATGGTCTCTCACTTTTAATTCAGAGAATTGAACTTATAGAGGATGTGAAATCTGCTCGTATTTTATACCTTTATCCATCAACTACAACTATTTCACTTCTTAAAAATATAGCAAAAAGTGAAATCTTTCATAACTACTTTGATATGCCTATTCAGCATATTAACGATGAGATGTTGCGTTTAATGAAACGTGGTTTCGGCAAAGATAAAACTATGGAGCTTTTAGATTTCATGCGAAATCTACCAAACTCATTTGTCCGAACAAGTTTTATAGTTGGACATCCAAATGAAACGCAGGAGATGTTTGATGAAATGTGTGAATTTGCTGCTTCTTTTGGCTTTGACAGAATCAATGTATTTTCATACTCTGATGAAGAGACTACTCCAGCATATGATATGAGTGAAAAAATTTCAGATGAAATTATTGCTGAGCGTGCACAAATTCTTGGTGATATTGTTGCCGAAGGTACAAAAAAATCTCTACAAGCTGAAGTTGGCAGAGATATTGAGCTTATTATTGATGGCGAAAGTGATGAGCATGAGTTTCTTCTGAGTGCTAGAAAAACCATCTGGGCGCCTGAAATTGATGGTGAGATATATGTAAATGACAGAACAAAAGATGAAGATTTAGAGTTTGGAAAAATCTATAAAGCCAAAGTTACTGAGTTAGTTGGAAATATCTTAACTGCCACTGTGGACAATGCTTAAAAACTCCTCTTTAGAAAAACTTCGAGGTGCTAAAAATATACTTGCGTTTTCTGCAGGTGTAGACTCTAGCGCTCTCTTTTTCATTCTTCTTCGTAATAAAATTAACTTTGATATAGCAATTGTAAACTATAACACACGAAAGCAGAGTCAACAAGAAGTTGAGTACGCAAAAGAACTGGCTGAGACTTACAATCTAAAATGCCATACTCTTGACGTTGACAAAATAGATAAAAATTTTGAAGCAGATGCAAGAAAA
The DNA here is from genome assembly GCA_021157485.1 of Sulfurimonas sp. Classification (GTDB taxonomy): domain Bacteria; phylum Campylobacterota; class Campylobacteria; order Campylobacterales; family Sulfurimonadaceae; genus Sulfurimonas. The sequence goes on from JAGGWO010000216.1 coordinate 7,344, forward strand.
ATAAGATATGACTTTTTTGAAGAACTTATCAATGAATACAGTTACGAGAACCTTATAACTGCGCATCATCTCGGTGATAGATTTGAGTGGATGTTGATGCAGTTTTGTAAAGGTGCAGGTTGTGCAGAACTAGCTGGTATGCAAGAAGTTAGCAAAAGAGACGACTACATACTTCTTCGCCCTCTTTTGCATCTAGATAAACAAGAACTTCTCAGCTTTTTAAAAGAAAATAAAATAAAATATTTTGAAGATGAAAGTAACTTAGACGAAGAGATTAAACGCAACTCATTTAGACATAACTACTCTTCCCCTCTTTTAAAAAAGTATCTTAGTGGAATTAAAAAAAGTTTTGAGTATTTAGATGAAGATAGAGCTTCTTTAATTAAAGATATAGATCTGCAGACTCTTGGAGAATTTGCATACTTTAAAAGTTCACAGAATACCAGAAGTGATATATTTGCAATTGATAAATATCTAAAATCACAAAATCATATGTTAAGTGCTAGCGAAAGAGAACTTTTAAAGAGTGAAAAGACTATAGTTACGGGAAGAAAGTTTGTTATTAATCAAGAGCACGAATTCGTTTTTATAGCTCCGTTTGTTAAAACTCAAAAGTTATCAAAAGAGTTTAAAGAGAAGATGAGACTCTTAAAGGTCGAGCCAAAATTAAGAGGTTATCTATTTGAAAATGAAGATGCCCTAAAGCTAATTACTGAGCTACTTTCTTAGTACTGTTTCTATCATTATTTACAGAGTAAACTTTCATTGTAAAACTTGATTTTATCATCTCTGAATTACGTTTAAAGTTGATTGGGAACTCAACTGATATAATCCAATCGCTCTTATTTACAGCATCTAAAAACTCATAAAAACTTTTCGGTGAACTTATCTCAGAAGTTGTATTTACCTCATATGCAATAAATTCATCATCATCGCTCACTTTTGAAAGTTCAGAAAGTGTTAGCGCTGAAAAATAATTTCTATGTTGTTTTTGAAATCTATAGGGATCAAAAGTAGCATCAAACGCAGTAATAATATTTCTATTTTCACTTTGAAGTTCTTTAAGTCTAGCCTCCACATCATCATGGAAGTTTTGATATCTTCTAAACTCTTTAGACTCTTTTTTCAACTCTATTCTGTCTTTTCTATACTCTTTTCCCCCAGGAATCAGTACTGCAAATGAAAATAGAAGTACAAAAATAAGAAAAAATGTCAACATGCTAAGAAGATATATATGCTGACGGGAAATATTAATTTTCACTATCTATCTCCTGAGAGAAATTTATCTCTTCATCAATATAGTTTGTTGACACAAAACGCAGCCAACCGTTTTCTGCTGGATAAAAACTGCTATATGTTCTATGAAATATAGAACGTAGTGGTGCTTGAAGCATGAAGTTATAAATATCTTTGTTTGGAGTAACCCCATAAAGAATTAGCCCATTCTCTAAAAGATTTGCCTCGGAGAGTGTTATACGTTGTGGAACCAAATCAAAAAGATTTGCTATTGAGTCTTTTAGAACTGTATTTTGAGTCTGAACTTTTTGAGCTAAAAGATTCTCTTTTTCAATAAAAGTAATCTGCTCTTTCATTTCTTCAATATTAATACTTAGTTCTGATTGTACCGCTGTTAACTCATCCATATCTGATAAAAAACTATAATCTTTAAAGAGTAAGAATAGATATGTAATAAATAACATACCAAGAGTAATAGAGAAAAATGTCAATAGTAGTTGTACTTCGGCAGTAAAAACACTTTTTTTGCGAGGTGTTATATAGCTATATTTCATAAACCAACCTCACTGCGTGCAAGTTCTGAGACTTCAGCACCAAGCTCTAGATGTCTAACATATACACTCAAAAACATCTCCTCTTCAAGGTAGCGTTTAAGATCACTTGAGATTCCTACACCATCGGCAATATATACATTTTCTATAAATTCACTCTCATATTTTTCATCTTTATAGAAGTGATTCATAGAGCTTTGAATAAGTGAAAATCTTTGATAGTCTTCATTAAAACCTGTATCTTCATTTTCAGCTATCTCATCACTCTCTTCATGATAAAACTCCTCTTCAACATCTTTATTGTCAGAAAATTCATCTATCTCTTCTAAAGAGTCAAGGTCCTCTATATCACTAAAGTCATCCAATGAGTCATCAGCATCCATAACATCGATATCTTCTAAGTCTATCCCTTCATCTAGGTCTAACTCTTCATCTGAATCATCCATTAGTAAGTCATCACTCTCAGTGATTTTTTCCATATCTAAATGTTGAGCAAAAAGTAGTTGGGAATTATCAAATACGCACAAAGAGAGGAAGCCTTCTTGAACTAAGATATACATTGCATGATGAGAATCAACTTTGTCTTTAAAAAAGTTTGCAAGAATAGAAAATGGTGAAAACACAAAATCCACACCTATATCCTGATATCTTCTCTCTATGTCATATAGGTCAGATTTTGACGTATAGTATGCCCATTTTTTATCTTGACACTTATACTCACTCGCACTTACATCATAATAATATGAGAGTCTATTTTTTGAACATGTTGGAATTGCACCCTGGGACTCTGACGTATCTAGTACAGAGGTATATGAAAATGGTGACTCCCTTGTGTAAGAGGTAATGAATTCTAACATATCTTCACTCATCTTTGTAGTGGAAAAACTATCTTCAGCATTATCTATTACGCCTTTTTTTGAGCATAATTCTATATACACATCAGTTGTAGAGTTTTTAACAACAATATTAACAAATACTTTGAGATATAAGGATTCGAAAAATTTACCCAGCATTAATCATCCAGTCCACAGAGTGGATGTGCTTTATTGTAATTTTGTTGTTTCAATGCACTGCCTAATTTAGTATATATTTGTGTTGTAGCCATAGATGAGTGACCTAACAACTCACTAACATCGACAATTGGAGCCCCACCGTTTAATAGTGAAGTCGCATATGAGTGTCGAAGCTGGTGAGGTGTTACCTTAATGCCAACTTTTCTAAAGACTTTAGTAACGATATATCTTAGACTATTTTCGCTTAATTTTTCGCCTTTTTTTTCAAAAAGGAATTTTTTCAACACAAAAACACCCAAATACTCATCTAAAATCTTCTTTGTTGAGTTTATTAGTGGCAGGTCTCTCTGCTTGTTTCCCTTACCTAAAATACGAACCCATTCATCTGTTATGTCATTCAGCTCTAATGATGAAAGTTCTGAGACACGAACCCCTAATGTATAAAGCATGATTATAATTAATTTCTCTTGTGTATCAGCATACTCAAGAGCCTCTAAAATATGCTGATGGGAGATTGGTTTGGGTAGTGTTTTAGCAACCTTTACACTATCATCTGACTTTAAAACAGAGTTTATCCCATTATCATTAAGATACTCTACAAAACCTCTTATGGCACTTAATTTTTTTGAAATAGTTTTTGCGTTTAAGTGAGCTATTTTTATACGATAAGGCATTAAATTTATGACAGTTTGAGAATCTTCTTCGATTATTTCCACATATGAGAAAGCCTCTTTAATAGACTCATCATAACTTTTTATTGTAAGGTCAGAGTAGCCTCGAAATTTTTCCAGTGATTCTAAGTAATCTACTCTTTGTTTATCTATTAACTTTTTCAAGTAGTTGCTCAAAGTTTTTATGGTGTGTGGCTGCTTCTTTAACCAAATCTGTATCTGTAATAACACTTGGAGCTAACTTTGCATATGAATCAATAACAATTTCACTCATGATTTTTATTTTTGCTTTGTCGGTGTCTGTAATAGATTCATGCTTTGCAATTTCATTTATTTTAACCATGTACTCTTTAGCCATATCAATATACTTAACATATCTTAATGATGTCTTTGACTGAGCCATAACTGTAGATGCCATGCGATTATAAACATCTAGACTAAATGCTTCATTTGCTAGAGTGTAGGCTTCATTATACTCACCCATCTCATAGTAATACTTTGCTTGGATAGATTTTTGGTACGATGGATTAATCAAAAAGTAACCACCCATTATAAAGAGTAAGGAAATAGCTATAACCGGAAGTACAATTTTACTGTTCATGCTTTAATAACCCCTCTTTTAATAGTGTTCGTGCTTCTTCAAATTCCATGTCACTAATATCTATTAAATCACTAATATAATAGTTAATTGTACCAAAAGGTTTTGGAATTATAAATTTGTCCCAAGAATTCATTTCCCAATAAGAGCTTGGTTTAATTTCTACTAACAATACTTTGGTCTTAGTTTTTTGAGCAAGTATAATTAGTCCATCTCCTACAATTTCATGTCTAGGTCCCTTGGGGCCATCAGGAGTGATACCAATGTCGTTACCAGTTTTAAGTTCTTTTAAACATAAGATAAGAGCTTTTGCTCCACCTCTTGTACTTGAACCTCTGATACTACCAATTGAAAAGTATCTCATTATACTAGCGATGATATCACCATCAAAGTGCTCTGATATTAAAGCTTTTACTCTTGGTTTTTTTCTGAAATATTTGTAGGAATATTGAAACATTAAAAGATCGTTATGCCAACAAGAGATTATTATGGGTTCATCTCCAATTGAATCTGGAGCATGAAATTTATTTCTATTTGTGAAGTATAAAAATTTAATTAACAGCGAACCGAGGAAAGGCACTGCTATTAGAGCAAAAGCTCGAGAAATTTTTTTAAGCAATTATCTCGCCTGTTAAAATTGTTCTACCAAAAGAAGTGATTTTAACATCTCTAAATTGACCTAGAAGTTCTTCAGAGCCTTTGACCTTTATTAAGATATTATTATCACTTCTTCCTGCTACATAGTTATCTTTGTTGAGTGCTTCAAAGTAAACGCGATAAGTGTTTCCAACTTGTGCAGCATTTTTCTCATCTATAATTTCATTGTTAAGAGATTGTAAAAAACTGAGTCTTTCAGAACCAATCTCATCATCAACTATATTTGTAAAATGCTCCGCTTCAGTCTCTGGACGAGGAGAGTATTTAAAAGAGAAAATCTGGTCAAACTTGACCTTCTTCATAATATCTATAGTTTCAGCAAAATCTTCATCACTTTCACCTGGAAACGCAACAATAATATCTGTACTTATTGTTGCTTCAGGGCATTCTGAACGCAGTTTCTCTACACGGTTAATAAACCACTCTTTTGTATAACCACGTTTCATATCTTTTAAAATTTTAGTTGAACCACTCTGTAATGGCATATG
>JAGGWO010000197.1 GCA_021157485.1 Sulfurimonas sp.
GCTGTTGTAACTGCTGAAGTTATCAGAGAAGGCCGTGATAGAAAAGTTGTAATTTTCAAAAAACGTCGTCGTAAAGATAGTAAAGTTAAACGTGGTTTCAGAAGAGACTTCACTCGTGTTCGTATCACGAAAATAGCTGCATAAGCTAAACAAACAAGGAGCATAGTATGGCACATAAGAAAGGTCAAGGTAGTACACAGAATAATCGTGACTCGGCTGGTAGAAGACTTGGTGTTAAGAAATACGGTGGAGAAGCTGTAATTCCTGGTAACATTATCATTCGTCAACGTGGAACTAAAGTTCATCCAGGTAAAAATGTAGGAATGGGAAAAGACCATACTATATTTGCACTAGTTGAAGGTACTGTTGTTTTCGAAAGAAAAGACAAAAAACGTCAACAAGTTTCAATCGTACCTGCTGCATAATTCTACATACTTAAGGCTTTTGCCTTGAGTATTTTCTACTTCACTCATTAGGTTTACACCTAAACAATAAATATTTAACAATTTACTTTTTATTGTCAGTAGTAAATTTTTAAGTATTTAGGTTTTGTATTACGCGCCTTTTAATTTTTAAGAAGCAGTAATATTTTATATATCACGATTCCTGAGATTTACTCAGAAATCTACAATAATATGTTCTCATTCTAAAGTTTGAGCACAAGGAGTTCACTTGTTTACAGATAGCGTCGAATTAACAGTTTCATCAGGAAAAGGTGGACAAGGGTGTGTTGCGTTTCGTCGTGAAAAGTTTGTACTAAATGGTGGTCCAAATGGTGGTGATGGAGGAAAGGGTGGTGATATCTACTTTAAATGTGATAACAATACTCACACGCTTTCTCACTTCCAAAGAAGAATGCATATAAAAGCTGATAAGGGAATGCCTGGTGAGGGTTCTCGAATGAGTGGAAAGGCTGGATCTAAAAAAACTATTATTGTTCCTCCTGGAACTCAGATAGTTGATACTGATACAGGTGAGATTCTTTTTGATATGCTCAAAGATGGACAAGTAGAGAAGTTTATTCAAGGTGGAAAAGGTGGGCTTGGAAATACTCACTTTAAATCTCCTACAAATCAAAGACCAACATATGCACAACCTGGTGAAAAAGGTGAAACTCGTGCTATAAAATTAGACCTAAAACTAATTGCAGATATAGGCCTTGTAGGTTTTCCAAATGTTGGTAAGTCAACTCTTATCTCTACTGTATCAAACGCAAGACCAGAGATAGCAAATTATGAGTTTACAACGCTTACTCCGAAGCTTGGTCAAGTAAATATTGGTGATTTTGAGTCATTTGTAATGGCTGATATCCCTGGTATTATCGGTGGAGCACATGAGGGTAAAGGTCTTGGAATAGAGTTTTTAAGACATATAGAGAGAACACAAACTCTCTTATATATGGTAGATTTAGCTTCTTATAGAGATTTAAAAGAGCAAATTGAAGTATTGAAAGATGAGATTTCATCTTTTTCTGAGAAACTTGGTGAGAGTAATTACGCTATTGCACTTACTCGTGTTGATATTGTTCCTCCTGATGAGATTAACGATTTAGTAAATGGATTTTTATCTCTTTTAGGTCTTGATGCAAACAAAGGAAGTGAGTTTGACTTTGATAGCGAACTACCATTCTTTATTCAAGATACAGCGGATAATACATTAGGATATGACAATAAATTACCATATTTTGTTGTACCAATATCTTCAGCATCAAGTAAAAATATAGAGCCACTTAAATATGCTCTATTTAATTTAGTACAACAGACAAGAAAATAATTTTTATAGACATATAGGAGTCTTGTATGCGCCCTAAAAGAAGTGCCCTTGGGGTAAGACGAATAGTAGTTAAAGTTGGTAGCGCCGTTTTAACACAAAATGACTCTGTAGCTCAAGAACGTATGAAGGCTCTTGTAGAATTTTTATATGAACTTAAAAAAGAAAACGAGGTTATCTTAGTTTCTTCAGGTTCTGTTTCAGCAGGATATACAAGGCTAAATTTAGATAGAAATATTCTCTCAAATAAACAAGCATTAGCAGCTATTGGACAGCCTGTTTTAATGCATTACTATAAGAATAAATTTGCAAAATATAACGTTATTATAGCCCAAGTATTAGTTACTGCGGCTAATTTAAACAGAGCAGATGATATACAAAGAGTGAAAAATACGATTGATACTCTTTTAGAAAATGGTGTTATACCTATTATCAATGAAAACGATGCAACATCAACAGATGAGTTAGAACTTGGTGATAATGACCAGTTATCTGCATATATAGCAAAATATACAGACTCTGATATGTTGATTATACTTTCTGATATTGATGCATACTATGACAAAGACCCAAGAGAAAACGCAGATGCTTCAGTTTTAAAAATAGTGAATGATATACCAGCAGGCGAGTTAGAAAAAATAGCAACTCCTAATAATGTTTTTGCAACAGGTGGAATAGTGACAAAACTAAAAGCCGCTGATTATCTTTTAAAATCAAATAAAGATATGTTTTTAGCGAGCGGATTCGATTTGAGTGATGTTAAAAGTTATATGTTAGATAGAGAGCATATTGGCGGAACTCTTTTTACATGTAAAGGTGCTGAGTAATGCGCCCTGAAAGAAGTGCCCTTGGGGTAAATGTAATATTTATGGGTACACCAGATTATGCAAAAGTAATTTTAGAGAGACTTATTAAGAGTTCAGATATTAATGTTGTCGCTGTTTATACGCAACCAGATAAACCAGTTGGGCGAAAAAAAATTATGACTTCTCCAGAGGTTAAAGTTTTAGCAGAGGAAAACTCTATAGCTGTATATCAACCTACTAGACTACGTGATGCTGATACAGTCGAAGAACTTTTAAAGATACAAACGGATTATATAATAGTTGCAGCCTATGGGCAGATACTTCCACGTGAGATATTAGATCACGCTCCTTGTATAAATCTTCACGCTTCTATCTTACCTAAGTATCGTGGAGCAAGTCCAATTCAGCAAACGCTACTTAATGGCGACAAGCAAACAGGTGTTACCGCTATGTTTATGGAAGAGGGCTTAGATACGGGCGATATTATAAAGATAGATGCTATTGATATAAGTGATGATGAGATGGTAGAGTCTCTTTTTAATAGATTGACAGATGTAGCTGCAAATTTAACTATTGATGTCTTAGAGAACTACTCTTCTTTTACAGCACTGCCTCAAGATGATTCATTATCAACGCACTGTTCTAAAATCACTAAAGCAGATGGTGAAGTTGAGTTTATAAACGCAGTTATACTCTATAATAAATATCGAGCTTACACTCCTTGGCCAGGAATATACTTAAACTCAGGCTTGAAACTAAAAAAGATATCTTTAGAAGATAAAACCAACTCAAATGCAGCTGGCAAAATTTTAAAAATTGATTCAGATAGTATTGTAGTTGGATGTAGTGAGGGAAGTGTTAGAATCTACACTGTCCAAGCACCATCTAAAAAAGAGATAGATATTCTCTCATATATAAATGGCAAAAGATTATCACTTGCAGATACGTTATCTTGAGAGCGTAGACTCAACTCAAAAATATTTAAAAGAGTTACTACTTACGCAAAAAGTAAATCCTCCATACGCAGTTATATCAAATCATCAGACGAATGGTATTGGGAGTAGAGATAATTCATGGAGAGGTATGGATGGAAATCTCTTTTTATCATTTACTATCCATTTAGATGAACTGCCAAATGATCTCAAATTAGAATCTTCTTCCATATATTTTTCTTATCTATTACAAAAAACACTGTTTGAATTAGGTTCAAAAGTTTGGTTGAAATGGCCAAATGATTTTTACATAGATGATTTAAAACTAGGTGGAATGATAACAAATATAGTTGGAAATAGCCTTGTATGTGGTGTTGGGTTAAATTTGGTTAATTCTCCAGATGGATTTGGTACTCTTGATATAAAAATACAGCGAGAAGAGTTACTACAAAAGTATTTTACAAATATTGAAAAAAAGATTTCATGGAAGCAAGTTTTTAGCAAATATAAGTTAGAATTTTATCGTAATCAAAAGTTTTTTACACACAATAATAGTTTAAGAATTTCTTTAGATAAAGCTACACTTGAGAGTGATGGCTCTATTATAGTTAATGACAAGAGGATATATAGTTTAAGATGAGTGAAGTAATAGTAATTGCAAATCAAAAGGGTGGTGTTGGTAAGACAACTACTGCTGTAAATTTAGCTGCGTCACTTGCAGTTGCTGAAAAAAAAGTACTATTAATAGATGCTGATCCTCAGGCTAATGCTACAACATCTCTAGGCTTTCATAGAAATGATTATGAGTTTAATATTTATCATGTTTTAATTGGTACAAAAAAACTAAAAGATATCATCTTAAAATCAGACCTACCGACTCTTCACTTAGCACCTTCAAATATTGGTCTTGTTGGTATAGAAAAAGAGTATTATGATGCGGATAATGCAAAGGGACGTGAGCTTGTTCTTAAACGTGCTATTGCAAATGTACTTAAAGATTATGACTACATTATTATCGATTCACCTCCAGCACTTGGACCAATGACAATAAATGCTCTTTCAGCTTCAAATTCAGTTATCATTCCAATACAGTGTGAATTCTTTGCACTTGAAGGTCTTGCACAACTTTTAAATACTGTAAAGCTAGTGAGAAAATCAATTAATCCAAAACTTACTATTAAAGGTTTTGTACCAACTATGTTCTCTTCTCAAAATAATCTCTCTAAGCAGGTTTTTGCAGATTTACGTCAGCACTTTAAAGGTAAGCTTTTTAAAGATTCACAAAATAAGTATATAGTAGTACCAAGAAATGTAAAACTAGCAGAATCTCCATCATTTGGAAAACCTGCAATTCTTTATGATGTGAAATCAAGTGGTTCTATAGCGTATCAAAATTTAGCCAAAGCGGTAATGAGCTAATGAAGACACAAAAATTAGGTAGAGGGCTAGACGCACTTTTGGGTGAGATGGATGAAGCTTATGAGAATGAAGGTTCTCAGAGAGACAGTGTTTTAGAAATCTCAGTTAAAGAGATTAGACCAAATCCATA
>JAGGWO010000127.1 GCA_021157485.1 Sulfurimonas sp.
CTACTTTAATCTGTAAAGTTTTTTTCGTTTCTAAAAGAGATTTTTCTTTAGTAGCTAAAGATTCCTGCAAGCCCTCAAGGTAAATAAAGTTAGCATTGCTTCCTACTATAATTGCTTCATTTTTGAGAAGATTTATATGTTTCTTTGCTTTTGCACTCTTTTGCATAGCCTCCGCTTTATCTGCCATAGTAAAGATAGACTTCATAAAAAGTGGCATACTAAACGATACACCTTCTCTTGTGGTATTTTGACTAAATGGCTGAGAAGGCTTTGTTGGGTCTTTAACTAAAGCCATCATGTCATTTGGAGGAAGAGGAACCATCGCCGAAGCTATAGTGTAGTAATCATATTTTGCAAAAAGATTTATCTTTGGATAGAGCTTAGAATTTGCCAGCTCTTCATAAACCTTTGCTTTTTTAACAGCCATTGCATCTGATTTTGTTTGAGAATGATTTTTGAGTGCATCAAATAAATCAGGCATACTATATGCACTTAAAATAAGCGGCAGACTAAGTGTTATGAGTGTCTTTTTTAACATTTTAGACCCTTTATAATTTTTTTTGAGAGACCGTCAATCACATTTTCAAAATTTATTTCCGGTAATTTTGTCCTATCTTCTAAAACAGAAAGTATCTTCTCTCTCAATGGCTTTGTAGTATTGTAAGAGGTTAGAGGAGTAACTATCATCATCTGAATCATAAATGGATTTTCTCTCTCAAACACTCCCTCCTTCTCCCCATCTTCTAATATTTGCATAAGAACAGTTAGTGTTCGTGAAAGAAATTTCGAACATTTAGCAGGCAGAGTCTTTGCACCATTTGCAATTTCACGAGCAAATATAGAGCTGAAGGTAGGATTTGATATTAAAAAATTTCCAAATGTATGAATATAACTGCCTAACCTACACTCAGCATCACCATCCTTTGTCTTTTTTTCTATAAGCAGTGCTAACTCCAAAAACTGAGAACATACAACAGCCTCATATAACGCGGACTTATCTTTAAAATGGTAATAAATCGCAGGTTTAGTAATATTACACTCTTTTGCGATATTTTCTAATGTAGTTAACTCATATCCAAATTTGGAAAAGTGTTCTATTGCAGCTACTAAAATGAAATCTTTTTTTGATACTTTTGACATTTCGTATTCTCTCTTACTGATACTTACTTACTGGTAAGTAAAATTATACATCTAAGAATCTTTATTTATACTTAGCGCTATTTCTTATCTTTTTTTCATCAGCGCAACAGTATCTATTTTGTAAAAACTCAACAGCTCACTATATAGCTCTGGGAACTTCTCTTTTAAACTCTTTGGGGATTCAAAAAAACGTTCACTGATGACAGCAAAAAACTCAGCTTCATTTGTTCCAGCATACGAACCTATAAGCTTATACCTGCCCCAATCTCTATTTTTAGATACTATCTTGCTAAGTTCATGAAAATCTTTATAGATTACATTTACCCACTCATTATATTTTGACTTTTCAAGGGGAGGAACACCATCAACTTCACCATCCATAAAGTCTATTTCATGAGCAAATTCATGTACTATAACATTATCATGTCTTGGATGATAAGCTTCGCGTTTTACATCATCCCAAATGAGAATTACTGTGTCATTAGAAGATTGACCATCAATTAACAACTGCTCTTTTGAGTAAATTCCACCTATATAGCTCTCTTTTTTTGTCATGACTGAAGTAGGATAGATGATGACCGTTTTAAGATTTTCATAACAACTTTTTGTTTTTATATGGAGCAGTAACAAGCAGGCATAAAAAGAGATAATTACCTTCATCTCATGAGTCACATCTATCCCAGCACCTATAAACTCTTTCGTATATGCAAATCTGATTATAGATCTTTCAATCTTCTCTCTATCTTCAAGTGAAAGATTTTGATAGTGCGGTGTTTTAAGCAGATATGTTCTAAACTCCTCTTTAAAAGGCAAATTCTGAAGTTTCTGCATCTGTTCCTCTTCACGCATTTTCAAGAAAAAGTAAACACCTAAAACTATTAAACCAAGTCCACCAAATAAAAAAACAAGTGCTATTTCATAATTCATCTATAAAAATCTTTCAATCTCTAGAAGTGATTTTACAACAGGATTTTTAAGTTTTTCTAACATAATTTGACCCATCATCTGTTTTGCTAAAAAACCAAATGATTCGCTAAAAGTTGGATGTGGATGTATAGTTGAGATAACATCACTCAGTGTTAAACCCTTAGAAACGATAATAGCACCCTCTCCAATAATAGCGTTTGCTTCATTTAAAACAGCACTTACACCTATTATTTTTTTACTGCTTTTCTCAACTACAAATTTCAAATATCCAACTTTTTCATTCTCTATTTGAAATTTTGCATCAATTGAGTAATCATAAACACCTACTAAAACATCTAAGCCTTTTTCCCTTGCCTTCGATTCACTTAAACCAGCTACAGCTATATTTGGAGTACTAAAAAGTACCCATGAATTTTTACTATAATCAATACTAAATAAATTATGCCCTAAAAAAAGATTTTGAGCTATTGTATGCGCTCCATACATTGCAGTATGTGCAAACTTAGGAAATCCATCAACAACATCACCATTTGCATATATATGTTGTATTGAGGTTGCTAAATGTCTGTCCGTCTCTATACCTTTTTTGCTCTGTTTAACTCCAATATTTTCAAGATTAAGACCAGATGTATTTGCTGATCTTCCTGTCGCAACAAGTACTTTTTGTGAGTTGCATTTTTTTTCTTGACCATTTTGTTCATAAAGCAATTCAAAACCATTCTCATAGTTAATCTCTTTTACATCTGCTTTTAATATAAGGTTAATATTCTTATTTTCACTGATTTCATCTAATACAACTTGAGAAAAATCTTTTTCTATATTTTTTAAAATGCCATCTCTTCGACTAATTAAATTAATTTTTACACCAAGTGTTGATAAAATCTGTGCAAATTCAATTGCGATTGCCCCACTACCTATAATACTCAAACTATTAGGTAGCTCCATCCTATTGAAAAAATCTTCATTTGTCCATATTTTATCAACACCAGTACCTTTATACTTTGGAATAAACGCTTTGGAACCTGTTGCTATCACACAAGAGTCAAACAGTATCTGTTCTGTCTGCTTATCCTCATACATAACCAATAATGATTTTTCCTCAATGAAACTCGCTTCAGCTTTTAAGATATCAATATTTTTCAAGCCTTCTACATTGTCTTTTGCAGCTTTTGTTCGTCTGCTTAATATTTCCTCTTTTCTGGCAACAATTTTTTCCCAAACTAACTTATAGTGTACATCATCAAGTACCACACCAAAATCTTCAAGCGTTTTTAACTCTTTAATAAGCTTGGCACTCATCTCCATTATCTTTGAAGGTATGCATCCATCAAAAAGACATTCACCTCCAAGTTCACCCTTTTTTTCTATAATAACAACTCTTTTATCACTATTTAATTTTGCATATTCTATAGCTACAGGCGTTCCAGCAGGACCCCCACCAATAACAACTAAATCATACGCTTTCATCTTCTAATCCTTTGCACTATTTATTTGAGCAACGAAATATTTCAATATTTTTTATCTTCTCTAATTTCTCTGCCACATCATTAAGTTCTACCATGGCCTCATCATATTTTTGTTGGATTTTCTGTTTTTCAAGCGCTACTTTATCTATCTGATACTCTATCTCTCGCATAGGAATAGAACAACTTTTAGCCATCTCCGTCTCTTTTTCTAACATCCAATCAGTAATTTTTTTCACTAAACTCATATTTTTTTCCTTAAAATTGTTTCTCAATCGTTCTATTATTAAATACTCTTAAAAAACTCTAAAACAAATGAAGTATTGACTCTAATACATAGTAGATAGCAAAAGCTTTTTTATTTATTTTTTTGTTCTTTAAAATAGTAGAACATTGATATCTCAGTAAAATAAGGTGCAAAGATATTAAAAACAGGTACAAAATTAAATATAGCTCCCAAAATACTAATACCCCAAATAGCGACTTTATGTTCTTTTATTTTTTCTCTATTTACTTCTTTTATCAATAGTGATGCACTATCAAAGGCTGAAGTATCTTTAAGTAACCATACCCACAAGACAATCTGTGTCATAAAGTTTAAAATAGGGATAAAGAGTAATGGAAAAGCAATAATAGAGATACCAATAAATATAGCTGTATCTTTAAGAGTGTAACCTATAGTTTTTATTTCATTATCTTCTAAAAGTTTATCGTATGGAAAGTGTTTCTCTTTAACCTCTAAAAGTGTTTTATTAGATAAAGTACTTGCAAAGAAAAGATTACTTAATATTATAAGACTATATATAAAATAAAAACCAATTAAATATGCAAGTGTTTTTTCTATTGTTTGAAATGGAAACCATGTTAAAATTTCAACCGCTTGTGCATAGATATAATCGCCTTGAAAAAACCAAACAACAAACCAAAAAATTGCACTAGCAAATGCTGTATAGATAGCAAAAGACCCATATTTATGTTTCGACTGATCACTCAAAAGTATACTTGTCACAAAAGCGAAAACTAAGGCAAATGTAACAAGAACAAGCTGCAACCATATAAAAATAGAGAGCATCCAAGCCCCATTAGAGCGTATCATCGTAAATGGAACCAAATCTAAAAACATCGCACTAACAGAGACTATCCCGTCCCAAAAGAAGACTCCAACTATAATCCAAAATGCAAAAATAAAAGCACCTCCGATAATAGCAACTCTCATTCTTTTAAAGTTTATAACCTCTTTAAAACCAAACACTACCGCATCAATAAAATCTTGCATGATATCTCCCCTTCCTTATTCAATTATACTCCTATGAATGTTTACTTACTTAATTTGTGAATAATATATTCACTTTTTTTCTCGTTTAGATAATTATTAATGTTATATTCGTATAATAGTGGTAAAGAAACAAATAAAAGGAATATAAAATGAGTTCACATAAACATCATGAACATTTAGAGGTAATCAAAAATTCTATCCATACAACTCCAGATTTGGATGAGTCGCAAAAAAGTGAAAGTATTAAAAGAATTGAAGAGTGGGTATTAGAAGACCGCGCTTTTGGAACACTTAAAAACGAGTTGTTAAAAATTAGTCTGTTTTTTGAAGAAGTTTTTTCAGAATTAGGTATTAAATAGTCCATTAGACTATGGTGGTTCGGGAGAGATTCGAACTCTCGGTAGATTTGCACCTACACAACCTTTCCAAGGTTGCACCATCGGCCACTCGGACACCGAACCGTTATGAGGCTGAAATTTTATCCATAAAACACTTTA
>JAGGWO010000239.1 GCA_021157485.1 Sulfurimonas sp.
ATTCTAAGAGCTTCAATCATTTTAAAGAAGATAAGAGAGAGAACAAAAGAGCCATCTGCATTTATGCTAAAGAGGTATTTTGAATCACTTAAAATTCTAAAAAATCTATCTAAAACAAGAGTTGAAAAAAGAGCATCTTGGTTGTACATTTTCTCTTTAAGATAGGCAATAAGTTCATCAACAACCATCTCACTTTCATAATCTTCAAGAAACTTTGTGTACTCAACTAAAGCTGCATAATCTTTTGCAAAAACAGCATTAAAAAGCTCAGTAATAAACTTAGGGTCAACAAGTCCTAACATGTCAGTTACAGTTTGAACATCAACATGGTTTTTGGAGTAGATTATTGCTTGGTCTAGTAGAGTAAGTGTATCACGAAGACTTCCACTACCGCTACGAGCTAAAATCTCTAAAGCATCACTCTCATACTCTATACCTTCAAGGTGAAGTATATGAGCTAAGTGATCAACGACTTTATTTACAGCAATACTTTTAAATCTAAAGTGCTGTGTTCGACTTAAAATTGTTGCTGGAAGTTTAAGAGGGTCTGTCGTTGCTAAGATAAACTTTACATATTCCGGTGGCTCTTCGAGTGTTTTTAAAAGAGCATTAAAAGCCTCTTTTGTAAGCATGTGGACTTCATCAATAATGAAGATTTTAAATCTTGCAGTTGCAGGTCTATATTTTGTCTGTTCAACCAAATCACGAATATCATCTATCTTACGGCTACTTGCACCATCCATCTCGATGATGTCCATATGTCTGCCTTCTCGTGCCATCACACAGTTAGAACAAACGCCACAAGGTTCGTGGCTCATTCCCTCTTCACAGATAAGTGCTTTTGCAAAGATACGGGCAGTTGAAGTTTTACCGCTACCGCGAAGACCAGAAAAAAGGTAAGCATGAGAGAGTCTGTTTGAATCAAGTGCAAGTGAAAGAGTCTGAGCAATAGTCTCTTGACCGATTAGCTCATCAAAATTGGAAGGACGATATTTTCTTGCTAAAACTTCTGATGATTCTTTCAAACAAACACTCCATAAATAATTAAAATTATTCTATCATTTAATGAGTTAAAAGATTATTATAGATTTTTAATTGCTGCTTTGAACTCATCTCCACGTTGAGCATATGAACTAAATTCATCAAGAGAAGCCGCTGCTGGAGAGAGTAGGGCTACTTCATCACTTCTGAGGTTTTTATCAATTTTCTTTACGGCATCTGCTAAATTTTTACAGATTTCAAAGTCAATATCATACTCTTTTGCCAAAGTAGATAATTTTTCTTTATTTGAACCAATGTTATATATTTTAAGGTCTGCGTTTTGCAAAAAGATAAAGAGCTCATTAAGATCTACACCTTTGTCATCACCACCTAAAATAAGATGAATATATGATTCTTCATAACGTCTAAGAGCGGCTATTGTCGCATCAAGATTTGTAGCTTTTGTATCATTTACCCATAATCGATTTCTTGAGTCTCTTAGCTCTTCTTGGCGGTGAGAATCTAGTGTGAAAGAGTTGATTTTATCATACTCTGCTCTGTTAAAAAGAACCTTGTCAATTGCCATGGCAAGTACTGCATCAGCAAGGAAAGCTCCCTTAAATTTTATTTTGTCAATATCAATATCAAAGAACATTGCGAGTTCATACTCATCTGCGTAACTTACAACAAATGCTTCTGTCTCTATATCTCTATACTCACGTGGGATGATTGCGACATCCCCCTTTTGCATCATTTTGATAGGTTTAAGTTTATCGGCTATATACTCTTGCATTCCACCATGCCAACTCAGATGATCAGGACTAAGAGGAAGAAGAGCATATATATTTGGATATGCTTGATTTGTGTAGTGCATAGTAAAAGAGCTACTCTCTAAAATCCAAACGCTTGCTTCTTGACTCAGTTGGGCTAATGGAGTTCCGATGTTTCCACCCTCAACACTACCTTTGTCTTCTAAAAGATGTTGTGTCATCTGCGTTGTAGTAGTTTTTCCATTTGTACCACTTATCCAAATTTTAAGAGGAGCGGTCTGTGCAAAATAATCATACTCACTTATTAGGTGTTTAGCTTTTTGTATAAGTGGATTTGATGGTGGGATTCCAGGTGAAGTTATCTCTAAATCAGAACTATTTTCATCAAACTCAGCTGATGGTTTTACTAAAAAGCCATCCTCATCTTCAAATGCTTCTTTGCATTTATCATCGTAAAATATAGCATTTGGAATTGTTTTCGCTAAAGATTTTGTAGTTGAGCCGTGGCCAAAAAGTGATACTCTCTTAATTGCCATCATTTTAAGGTAACCATTTTTTAGCGATATCTCTCAGCGCTTCTGGATTCTCTGAAGCAAAGAATTTTAGCTCTGGAGATTCGTACTTGTTAGTGAATGTAAACTCACGTTCAAGATATTCAACTATTGCATCACCGGAGTGAATCAGTAGAGTGTCATCTCCAAAATGATTAGTAAGTGCTTCTGAGATAAGTGGAAAGTGAGTACAGCCAAGTATTACTGCGTTTGGATGTGTTATATTTGAGAAGTAGTGTTTAAACGCAGCTTCCAATATCTCACCGCTATATATCTCTTCTTCAACAAGTGGTACAAAAAGACCAGTTGCTTTTGCTTGTAGATTATCAAATCCAAGAGAGTTCAAACCTGTTTCATAAGCTTTAGAGTTTATAGTAGCTTTTGTTCCAAGTATTAAAATATTTGACTCTTTATCATTAAGTGCATTTGAAGTAGCTAATACACCAGCTTCAACAACTCCGATTACAGGACAAGAGGCACTCTCTCTCATCTCTTGGAGTGCATAAGCACTTACTGTATTACATGCTACTATTATCATGTCAAGTTCAAAGTTTTTGAAGAATTCTACGGCTTCTATTGCGTAGCGAATGATTGTGTTTTTGTCTTTGATTCCGTAGGGAACGCGGGCAGTATCTCCGAAGTAGATTATCTCTTCAAAGAGTTGGTGCTCTAACAGTGATTTTACAACAGTAAGCCCGCCAATTCCACTATCAAATACACCAACTTTCATTATTTGTCCGTATTCATACTTTCAAGAAATTCTGCGTTTGTAGGCTTTTTACCCATTGTTGTGTAAACAAATTTAAGTGCTTCAACTTCGTTATCTTGTTTATGAATCATCTGACGTAATATAAATACTTTTTGTAAGTCAGCTTTACTAATAAGTAAATCGTCTTTACGAGTTCCAGATTTAAGGATATCAATCGCAGGATAAATTCTTCTATCAGCAATTTTTCTATCAAGAATAACTTCCATATTACCAGTACCTTTGAACTCTTCAAAGATAACTTCATCCATACGGCTTCCTGTATCAACAAGTGCAGTAGCAATAATAGTTAAACTTCCACCATTTTCGATGTTACGAGCAGCACCGAAGAAACGTTTAGGCTTATGAAGAGCATTTGCATCAACACCACCTGAAAGTACTTTACCACTTGATGGTGTTACAGTATTGTATGCACGAGCAAGACGAGTGATTGAGTCAAGAAGAATAACTACATCACGACCTATTTCAACACGACGCTTCGCTTTTTCAATAACCATCTCAGCAACTTTAACATGGTTTTTTGCAGGCATATCAAAAGTTGAGCTGTAAACTTCACCCTTAACACTTCTTTCCATGTC
>JAGGWO010000019.1 GCA_021157485.1 Sulfurimonas sp.
CTTTAGTCCCTGAAGCTATCGCATTTAGTTTCATCGCAGGTGTAAGCCCTATCGTTGGTCTTTACACTGCGTTTATACTTGGACTTATCACTGCTCTTATCGGTGGTAAACCTGGTATGATTTCTGGAGCTACTGGTGCCGTTGCTATTGTTTTAGTTGGACTTTCACTTGAAGCAAATGCACTTCTTTCTGCTCAAGGTATTGCAGGTGAAGCTCTTGCAATGGGTGTACTTCATTACATTTTACTCGCAACTATCATTGCAGGTCTTATTCAGATAAGTATCGGTGCTTTAAAACTTGGTAAGTTCATTCGTCTTGTTCCAACTCCAGCTATACACGGTTTCGTTAATGGTCTTGCTATTGTAATTGGTACTGCTCAGTTTAAGTTTTTTGAGGGTCAAGGTTATATGATGTATATTTTAGTAGCCCTTACTATGGCTATCATGTATATACTTCCAAAGTTTACAAAAGCAGTTCCAGCTGGACTTGTAGCTATTATAGTTGTTACTCTTGGTGTTTACTTTACAGGAGCTCAGACACTTCTTCTTAGCGGTTTAGCAGATATGAGTCAGTTTGCAGGTCAGTTTCCAAGCTTTGTAGTTACTAATTATCTATTTAGTATGGATGCTATTATATTAGTTCTTCCATATGCTGTTATTGTTGCTCTTGTTGGTATTATCGAGTCACTTCTTACTCTTTCAGTTTTAGATGAACTTAGCAATACTCGTGGGTCTGCAAACAAAGAGTGTATTGCTCAAGGTGCTGGAAATGTAACTTGTGGTTTCTTTGGCGGCATGGCTGGATGTGCAATGATTGGTCAGAGTATCATCAACTATACTTCTGGCGGTATTGGCCGTCTTTCATCATTTGTAGCAGCTGTTGGACTTATAACTCTAGTTGTATCAATGAGTGGCATTTTAAATGCTATTCCTGTTGCTGTTCTTGTTGGAATCATGTTCATGGTAAGTATCGGTACCTTTGAGTGGTCAAGCTTCTCAAGATTAAATAAAATGCCTCGTACTGATGCTTTTGTTATGGTTACTGTTACTATTATCACCGTTGTTGAAGATTTAGCCATTGCAGTTATCGCAGGTGTAATTATCTCTGCTCTTGCGTTTGCTTGGAAACATGCTCGTATCTGGACTAAAACTCATGTAGAAGATGACGGAACAAAAGTTTATGAACTTGATGGTCCACTTTTCTTTGGAAGTGCTACAACATTTGCAGATAACTTTGATATTCCTAATGACCCTCCAAAAGTTGTAATCGACTTTAAAAATGCAAGAGTTATGGATTCTAGTGGAGTTGAAGCTGTAGATGCTATCACTAAAAAATACGAAGAGGCCGGTAAAAACTTACTTCTTCGTCATCTGAGTGCTGACTGTAAAGCCATACTAAAAAAAGCTGGACCATACTGCAGTTATGAAGAAGATGATCCAACTTATAAAGTCGCGTTTAACTACTAATACTAGCCCCTCAACGGCATTAAGTTAAGCTCATAATCTCCAAGATTATGAGTTTCGAGTTGACTAATTTCTAACATTTTTTTTCTTTCTGAATTACTGATAAAAACCACTATCTGGCAACTTCCCACCAATAGTTTTAGGATTGTTATTTTTCAAAATTTCAAAGAAAAACTCTAAATCTTTTTGAGCATCCTTTGCACTTACATCATCAAGTTGAACATAATTTAAACTATCTTCTACTGCTTCAGGCATTAGCATAGGAATATATTTATTAACTAATACACCAGATTCTTTTGGATGAGTTTTATACCATTCAAGAGCTTTAGTGTATTCTTCATTAAATCGTTTTATAAGATGTTCATCTTTTTGCCCTATAACTGCCATTCCTGCTTGTGGAATTTTCCCCTCTACTTTAAAAACTTTTCCCCACTCTTTTTGTAAGTCTGCACTTCTATATAAATCAGGTGCTATAAGTTTAAGTGGAAAAGAGGAAGTTTTTCTAAGAGCCATTGAGATAGCAGGTTCAGCCAAAAGTGCATGGTCAACTCTTCTCATTACAAGCATCTGCATAGCATCAATAGGGGAACCAACATAACGAAGTTTAAAATCTTTTTTAGGGTCTAATCCTTGTTTTTTTACTATCTCTTCAAAAACTATATCTGGCATATCTGCACGAAAGGGCATTGCTATTTCACACCCTTTAAAATCAGCAAGAGTTTTTTTAGTTTTATCTCTTGTAATCATCCCTAAAATTCCCCATACAGAAACATTAAGAAGTTTTATATCTACGCCTTTGTTATAAAGATTTGCTCCAACATTTGTAGGAACAGCTATAAAATCTGCTCTTCCTCTAAGTGTTAAAGCACGAAGTTCATCAGGTGATTTCCACATTATAAACTTTACCTCTTTAGCCACATCGTTTAATGCACCTGTTTCTATCATTCTTAAAAGTGGATGGCTTACTGATGCCATAGGTCCACTTAACACTAAAGTATCTACTTTTTTTATCTCATTTGCTTGCATTGAAAATGCAAGTGCTATTATTAATAATATTTTTTTCATAAAACTTCCTTTGCTACTTTGAAAATTTGTTTTTGCGGTATATCCATATGCCTCATTGAAACAATTCTTATAACTGAACATAACATACCTTTTGTTTCTTTATAGCCTGATGTTTTGACTAAACTTTCTATCTCTGATTTCAACTCTATATCTAACATTTCAACTCCTTTAAAATAGGTATCCAACTCTAAATGTATATCTTGTTTTTTCAAGTGGTTGATACTCTGCTGTATCATAGTGTGCTAAGATAGAAACTCCCATTCCCATATGTATTTTTGGTTTTCCAAATGGAACAAATTCAATCTCTGGAGTTATATACCCAACTGTTCCACTAAATGCTTTAAATGGTAGTTTTGAGCGAAGTATAGGGTTTGTATCGTCTCCCATGTCAGTATCTGAATTATACTTCCCATTGTACTCTATACCTAAGTTGATTTTATCTGTAAGAGATGCTGTAAAAGACAAATCATAACTAAGTTCATTTCCAAAGTCATAGTTATGTTCTGCTTTTGGTCTGTAAGTGTACATAGTATGAAAATCTACTCTCATATCTTCGTTTATCAGTTTTGAGATACCAAGTTCTGCTTTGTATTCATATTCACCTGTACCCATTTGTGTTGGAAGTGGAGTGTTTGTATTTTGAGCAAATGACGGTGCTTTTTTAAAGCCATCATCAGTTGAACCAGTTGGAAGTTTTACTCCTGCACCGATTGAGAGTTGATAGCCATATTCTGCCATTGGAAGAACAACATATCTACCCATTACAATCACATCACCAATACCTTTATTATCAATTGCAACACTATTTGGACCTAATTGAGCAGTTGCATCTATCTGCTTATATGGTAATACTACTCTAATATCAAAGTTTTTACTTACTCCATATTTAAGTACTAAAAGAGTTATATTTGCAGTTGCATCAAGATTTTGTTGATTCTTTACCTCATGACTTCCATCATACATACTATCTCGTTCCATATAGATATGCTTAATACCCATTTTTAACTTACCTTCAGGTAGAGTCATTGCTCCACCTTTAGAGTTGATTCCCGGAAGTACTTGTGCTTGAAGTAAAACACCTCCTACTAAAGTTGCGAGTATAATTCTTTTCATTTTTATCCTTGTTATGATATTGATTATCAATTAATTTTTAAAAGTTTAGCCTTTAAAATATAAATTTCTACTTAAATTGAAAATCATTATCATTATTAAGAAGTTTTAAGTTTTGAGATACTATACTTTGATATTAATTATCATAACAAGGATAAAAATTGAAATTCTTTCTAAAAATACTAAAAGATTTTCCAGCGTATCTGTGGAGTGGATGGGGTGCTATTGCCTCCATCTTACTTTTTATAGCGCTATGGGATTTTGGAAATCAAACTTATGGCAACTTGGTTTTACCATCTCCACTTGAAACTTTTCAAACACTATATGTAATGCTTCATGATGAATTAGTATGGAATGAGATAAATATCACTCTCTATCGTGCATCGGTTGGTTTTGGGCTTTCTTTAGTTTTTGGTTCTATTTTAGGATTAATTGCTGGTTTTTTTGCTACTGCTTCTATGATGAGTCGCCCAGTTGTTACCATACTTGTAGGTATGCCACCAATCGCATGGATAGTTTTAGCGATGATATGGTTTGGAATGGGAGATGAAACAGTAATCTTTACTATTTTAGTAGCTTCTTTTCCTATTATCTTTGTTGGAGCATTGCAGGGAACTCGCACACTTGATGGAGATTTAAAAGAGATGGCAGATAGTTTTCATCTTCCTTGGCATATGAAGTTTATAGATGTCTATTTTCCTCATATTTTTTCGTATATTTTTCCTGCTTGGGTAAGTGGTCTTGGTATGGCTTGGAAGATAGTTATCATGGCTGAACTTTTAGCTACAAGTGATGGTCTTGGTGCTTCACTTGCAGTTGCTAGAAGTCAGTTAGATACTCCAACGGCACTTGCCTTAGTTGTTATCATGATAGGCTCACTAATGTTTATAGAATACATCATATTAGAACCGATTAAAAGAGAGGTAGAGTTATGGAGAAGTTAGAGGTTAAAAATCTAAATCATCATTTTGGATTTACTGAGATTTTAAGAGATATAAGTTTTACTTTAAATAAAGGAAAAATCCTTTCAATAGTTGGTCCTAGTGGTGGTGGAAAAACTACACTCCTTCATCTATGTTCTGGACTTTTAGATGTCGAAGAAGGTAGTGTTACTAACACTTTTGACAGCTCTTCATTTGCATTTCAAGAGGGACGATTACTTCCTTGGAAAAATGTTGTAGATAATATTGCTCTTGGACTTTTAGCAAAGGGTGAGAAAAAAAGTATTGCTATTCAAAAAGCAAAAGAGATAGCTTTAAAGTTTGGACTTGAAGAGGAGGACTTTCTTAAGTTTCCAAAAGATTTAAGTGGTGGGATGAAACAGAGAGTGAGTTTTGCTCGTGCCTTGGTTGTAAAACCATCACTTCTCTTTTTAGATGAGCCTTTTTCAGCACTCGATATTGGTCTAAAAAAAGAGTTACAAACACACCTTATAGAGATAAGTAGAGAAGAAAATATCTCTATACTTTTTATTACCCACGATATGATGGAAGCGATTCGTCTCAGTGATGAGATATTACTACTAAAAGCTGATCCTGGGCATATAGTTAAAAAGTTTAGTTATGACCTGATACAAGAAAAAAGAGATGATAGATTTGTTTATGAAGAGAGTGCAAAAATCTTACAAGACAAAGATATTATAGAAACATTTGAGTTAAACACTTTGGAGCTAAAATAATGAGTACACAAGAAGAAAAACTACACGCAACAAACCATTATCTTTATTACCCTGATGAGGAAAATATTCCACCATATTTAGCTTATGGATTTCGCCCTATATTTTTACTTTTAGCACCTTATTTTATAATCTCTATGGTGCTTTGGGGATTAGTTTGGAGTGGATATCTAAATATTCCTTTTATGGATGATATTTTAACTTGGCACATCTATGAGATGCTCTTTGGAGTACTAACTGCTGGTGTAATGGCATTTTTAACAACTGGTTTGCCTGAACTGTTTCCAGGGATGATACCTTTTGTTGGAAAAAGACTTAAATACATAATGCTTTTATGGGTAGCAGGAAGAGTGAGTTTTTGGTTTATAGATATTACAGGAGTCTATCTTACAGCACTACTAAATCTTGCTATGCTTGGTTGGCTCATATGGTTTGCAAAAGATGTTGTACTAGATAAACTACAACGCCATGCCTCTTTAGGGTATGCTTTGGTGGCTATTTTTGGTATAGAAGTTTGGTTTTTTGCCTCTGTTTTAGGATGGAGCAGTAGTGACAGTATGAGTATTTTAAGAGTTGCTCTTGGGGCTATTATTGTGTTAGTTCTTCTTGCTATGCGTCGTGTAAATATGGAAGCAGTCAATGAACTTATGGAAGACAAAGATATAGACGATATTTATATTTCTCGACCACCACTCACAAACTTAGCAGTTTTTAGTGTTATTCTTTTTACCATTGTTGAGTATCTTTACCCAACAAACTCTGCATTAGGTTGGATAGGTTTAGCAGCAGGTGGGGCAATCTTAGCAATAACGAGTGATTACTCTTTAGAAGAGAAGTTTATACTCAACCAACCTTATGTAATTTATATGTTTTTTATTTTTGTAATGCTTAGTTTAGGATATGGACTTATGGGATGGAGTATACTTTTTAATGAGGGTAACGGCATATCCAGTTTTAGACACTTTATAACAGCTGGTGGACTTGGGCTTTCTTATCTTATGGTTATGATAACTATCGGTTGGATTCATACAGGAAGACATCTAACATCCAATATTTATACTCATTTGATGGTAACTTTTATCATATTTGCTACATTTATGAGAGGCTTGATACCATTTTTTCAAGAGTATCAAATGCAACTTTATTTATGGTCTGCGATAGCTTGGAGTGTACCATTTATGATTTTTATAAAAGTGTTTTTTAGATTTTTGCTTGAGCCTAGGGCTGATGGGATAAAGGGATGATTTTTAATTTACTAAATATTTAAAGAGGAAAATTATTCATTTTTTTATTAAATTTCTCAACTTAATGGTAATGAATCCCCTCCCCCTTAAATCTACGAAAAAAGTAGACTTTTTTGATATTTTAATATTAAGTTTTAGGACGTAAAGTTATAAAACTCTCAGGTCTTACAGACCTATATTTTGGCATACTCTGACCTATATTTGCATTTATATAAGTCGGATCCGCTATCACATACTTTTTTCTACCGACTTTAACACTATCACCAGCTAAAGGTATATAGAGTGCTGTTGCCATATGGTCTTTATACTTCACACCAACTACACTGTACCCAAAGAGCTCTTTTACAAGGTATGCGAAGAGAATAGCTCTATCTTCACAATCTGACTTATTAAAATAGAGAGTCTCTTGCGCAAACATCACTTTCTCACGTCCAAACTGTTGATTATCTCTCTCGTAAACAAATGCATTTTGCACAAAACTTAGAACAAAATTTAGCCCCTCACTAGCTTTTTTACCATCAATATACTTTTTAATATCTCTAGCGATAGTGGCATAACTCATCTCATCAACAGGTGCATTAAAATATGTCTCATAATCAGCCTGAGGATACGTTGCCATGAAGTCTATAAGATTTTGGTTATAGTGATACGTTGTAGTAAAGACTTTATCATTGTATTTAAACCATAAGCTTTTGTTTTTTACATTCCTATTAAACTTTGGAAGCTCTTTGAGTGATAAGTCAAAAGCTTTTGTAGCTCCTGGATAACTATGTTCATATGAATACAGTCGACCTACTCTACCCTTATCATAATGAGATAACAGATAGAATTTCTTATTTGAAAAAGTGTAATTAGGAGTTGAATATATAGTTTTTTTACTATAGTACATTAATGTAACTTGCCTGCCTGAAAGGCCAACTTTTACATCATATCCAAGCTTGTTAAAGATAAACCAACTCATTAGTTTTGCATCATCAGGATTTGAAAAAAGTTCTTGTGAGAACTGCATTACTAGAAGATAAACTCCCCAGTCATTAAGTCTCATAGAGTTTTGAATACTTAAAAATCTTTGTATGATATTTTCATATTCACTCTTGGCTGCTACGTTAAAAAAGCTTGCTATACCTTCTTGATTTTGAGGATAAAACTTTGCAGCCTTAACACTATCATCAACACTAAAACCTAAATCAGTCCCAAAGAAGTTAAAATTTAGATCCTGTTTTTTCAGTGAAACTACTGGTATTTCTGATTTTTTAGTTATATTTAAATCAGCACTAACTAGAGGTTTTAACTTTATATTTATAACTGGACCAACACTTTTTATCTTTTGCTCAGTCGCTGGTGTTATACTTTTTGGTTTTGGTATTTCATAAAGAGAAGGTGTCATTTGAGCTTTATACTCTTCAAACTGCTCTTTTAAGTAGTTGTTAAACGCAGCGTCTCTTTTATCTTTGTATGTTGCAAAAGATTTAGCCTGTATTCGTTTGAAATCTTTAAAACTCTCAGCAGATAAGAGACTGCTTAAAAATAAAAATATTAGACTAAAATGGCCAAATAGCTTGAACCATTTTAGTTCCCCATCCTTGTTTAGTAGCACGGTCCATATCTCCCTCTGTTTTATATAGAATTTTTGCATCGCTCATTTTAGCAGAATCTATATTGTTATACTGGTCAATATCATAAGGACGGATAACTCCACTTATTTGAATAAGTTGTTTTTGATCATCTATAAGTATCTCTCTCTTGCCAGATATAAAATAGTTTCCATTTTGTAGCATTTTAACAATTCTAGCAGATACTTTAGTCGTGAAACTTGCATCTTTAGTAGCACTTCCTGCTCCTTGAAAACTACTAGAAGAATCACTATTAAATCCAATACTTGAGTATCCATTTAATCCATCAGCAGCCTTAATCATAGTTGAATTTGCACCCGTTGATGTAAAGGCACCTCCACCAAGTTTAGAGCTATCTGTTCTTGAAAGTTGTTTAGAACCCGTATTTGAACTTTGTGCAGTCTCAGAGATAATTACTGTTACAATATCATTTATATGCATCGCTTTATGATCAGAAAATAGAGGATTACGCCCCTGCCCAAAGATACTTCCAGTAGATACAAAATCTTGTTTTTCTTCTTTGGCAGGCATCTGTTCAACATATACAGGTGGCTCAAAATCAATCTCCGGCTCTGTTAAGTTAGCAGTACATCCACTCAAAAAAAACATTGTATAAAAGGGTATTAAAACCAATATAAAGTTTTTTATCATTTTCTCTCTTTGAAATTCATCATATTTTAAATATAATACTAGCAAAAATAGTACCAAGGAAATATTTTGAATTTAAGAGAAACAATTAATACAGAAGTAAAAAACGCAATGAAAGCAAAAGATACTAAAAAACGTGATGCTCTGCGTTTACTAATGAGTGCTTTTAAACAGATAGAAGTAGATGAGAGAAAAGAGTTAAGTGATGATGATGTAATTAAAATCATCCAAACGCAAGTAAAACGCAGAAATGATGCAGCTACTCAATACAGAAATGCTGGACGTGAGGATTTATTACAAATTGAACTTGATGAAATTGCATTTTATGAAGTATATTTACCAGCTCAACTAAGTGATGATGAACTTGCTTCTGAACTAAAAGAGATTATCTCTAAAGTTGGAGCTTCAACTCCTAAAGACATGGGTAAAGTTATGGGAATGGCTTCAAAAGCCCTAGCTGGAAAAGCTGATGGAAAACGTATAAGTGAGTGTGTTAAAACACTTTTAGCTTAATCTAAAGAGAGTTTAAAAGCTCTTTTTACCAATCATCTAAGACGAATTTTTTAGGTTCATCATCTTTCACTTCAGTAACCTTTTTTGGCTCATTTATTTCAGGTTCTATGATTTTTGTTTCAACTACTTTACTCATCTGCTCTTCAAACTGTAACTCTAATCCATTTGATGTCATTACAAAACCATCCACTCTAAGTTTTCCATCATGTATCTGATTATGGTGCTCTTTACAGAGTGGAATTAGATTATGCTTGTTATCTTTATGAAAATGCCCTATAAACCCTGCTTTATCAGCGAGTGAGCGTTGGGATATATGATGCACATCTTCTGCTACTGCTCCACAGATTACACATTTCGTGACATAAAGCTCTTTGTTATACTTACTTTTTTTCTTCTTTACTAAAAGTTCAAGTTCATCAAAATCATTTGCTAAACGC
>JAGGWO010000068.1 GCA_021157485.1 Sulfurimonas sp.
CTAATCTGATCTGCCATCTTATCAGGGTGCCCTTCTGTTACAGACTCTGAAGTAAAAATATACTCTTTAGTCATCGATTTTCCTTATTGAGATATAGCATCACGTGCTATAAATCGAGCGAAGTATATCTTATTTATCTAAATATAAGGTTGATACATAAGATGGCACATAAAAATGTATTTAAATAAGAGGCTTTCATTAATAATTGATTACTCTATAGTCTATTAGTTGTATAAATATTAATCATATTATTGCTATATCTCTATAACTTTGTTGATATACTGCTTGTAATAAAAAATAAGGAGCCTATCTATGGCATATGTAAAACCAGAAGAAATTGTAGAAAATATGTTACAAGCAGGAACAAATAAAGCTAGTTTATCCATAAAGGATTTATTAATTAGAGGTGCTCTTTCAGGTGCCTTCTTAGGATATGCAACAACACTTGCAATAACGGGTATCACACAAACAGGTCTTGGCATCGTTGGAGCTATTATATTCCCTATAGGTTTCGTCATGATTATTTTACTTGGACTTGAGCTTGCTACTGGGAATTTTGCTCTTTTACCAATTGCTGTAAAAGATAAACGCATCTCAATCTCACAGTTGGCTTATAACTGGACATGGGTACTTTTTGGTAATCTATTGGGTAGTATTCTTTATGCTTTTCTTTATACTATCGTTGTTACAAAAATGGGACATATTGACCCAGAAACAATTGTAGCGGCTAAAAAAATTATCGCTATTTCTGAGGGTAAAACTTTAGGCTATGCAAAATATGGTTTTGATGGAACAATTTCAGCTTTTACAAGTGCTGTTTTATGTAACTGGATGGTAACACTTGGTGCAGTAATGGCATTTACTTCAACGACTACTATCGGAAAAATCGTAGCTATGTGGCTTCCTATCATGACATTCTTTGCTTTAGGTTTTGAACATGCTATTGTAAATATGTTTGTTATTCCAGCTGGTATTATGCTAGGAGCAGATGTAACTATTACAGATTGGTGGATGCTTAATGAGATTCCAGTTTTACTAGGTAATGTTACAGGTGGAATGATATTTACTGGT
Organism: Sulfurimonas sp.; assembly: GCA_021157485.1. Classification (GTDB taxonomy): domain Bacteria; phylum Campylobacterota; class Campylobacteria; order Campylobacterales; family Sulfurimonadaceae; genus Sulfurimonas. Next base: position 1,072 of record JAGGWO010000068.1, read on the forward strand.
TTTGCACTCTATTTTACAGCGAAAAGATAGAGTAAAATAATGATTACTTTAGAAAAAGCACAAGAGGCTAGAAACAAGAAAATAAATAAAATAGAAAAAACCAAGATACTAAAAGATCCAATGGATGTTTTTGCAAAACTTCAAGAGATAGCAGCTGCTGGATATGAAGGCTTAGCTAAAGAAGATAGTGCTTATTTTTTAAAGTGTTTTGGATTATTTGATAAGGGCGAAGATTTTATGCTTCGTGTGCGAATCCCTGCTGGTCAACTAAATTTTTATCAAGCTCTACGCATTGGAAAAATTGCTAAAGAGTATGGAAATGACTATATTGACATAACAACACGAATGCAGATAGAACTTCGCTACCTGCAAATAGCCGATATTGCTAAAGTTTTAAAAAGTTTAGAAGAGGTAGGTCTTTCTACTTTTCAAACTGGTGTAGATAATCCTCGTAATATTGTTGCAGATCCATTAGATGGTATAGCTTATGATAATATCATAACAACTAAGCCTATTATTGATGAACTACAAAATTTGTTTGCTCAAAACCCTGAATGGATTTCAGTACTACCCCGTAAATTTAACACAGGGATACTTGGTTCACTTTCAAACTCTTGTAATATTTTTGGACATGATTGCTGTTTTGTTTTAGCTCAAAAAGATGGTACGTTTGGTTTTAATGTTTATTTAGGTGCTCGTGTGGGAGTTCAAGCAAAAGATGCAAATCTGTTTTTACAGATAGAAGAGGTGGCACTCTTTTTTAAATCACTTTTAACAATATTTAAAACTTATGGATACAGAGACAATCGTAATAAAAATCGTTTAATCTACCTTATCAATGATGTAGGAATTGACAATCTTATAGATGCAGTTAAAAAAGAGGCTTCTTGTGAGTTTACAACAGCAGGTGCAACTCTTGTTCAGTCTCAATCTATTGCACAAGGAGCAGATAAAGTACTTGGACGTGATGGTAAATTTTCATATAAACTTGTCATTCCATCTGGTATCTTTAAAGGTACCGATATGATGGAAGTGGCAAATATAGCTAAAGAGTATGGTTCAGGAGATATTAGACTCTCATATGATCAAAATCTTTATGTTCCAAATATTACAAAAGAGTTATTTGAGGATTTTGAATCTGCACAAATTATCAAAGAGTATGCAAAATTTAATAACCTTTATTTCAATGATATGATTGCTTGTGCAGGAAGAAAAACTTGTGCTTTTGGAGTAATTGAGAATAAATCTGATGCTATCGATATGGCAAATTTTTTAAGTTCTGAGGTAGCTATAAAAAATGCAACAGTTCGTATGAACTGGTCAGGATGCCCTAAGGGCTGCGGAATTCATGGAATTGCTGATATTGGATTTGAAGGGTGTAAGGCCAAGAATGATGAAGGTACTATCGTAGATGGTGTTCATATATATGTAGGTGGAAAAATCACTCGTTTAGCTAAAGAAGCAATAGCCTTACATAAAGCACTCCCTATCACGGAAGCCAAGTATCATGTAAAATATCTACTTGAAAATTATGCAAATTTTAGATTAAAAGCTGAATCTTATGAAGCCTTTGATGATAGATTTTTAAGTACTAACTACTCTTTTCAAGCACTTAAGTTTTTTACAAAAATAAACTATATACTTGATTATAAATTAAACTTAGATGTAAGATTTGAATTTGAAGAGAAACCCAAAATATTTAAAAAAGAGAGTTTTGAAATTTTTCATTTTGGAGTTAAACTTTTTAAACTTTTAACTGGTGAGAATCGGTATGAATATCTAGAAGACTTTGAGCCAACCCTTGTAAAACCTAGAAAAATCAATAAAGATGAAGTGACTAAGCTTAATCCGAAAGTACCAGAAAAATTAAGTGAAGTAATCTATCTTATGACACATCAAGATAAAAGGGTGAGAGCTAGAGTATTTTCGGAAATTTTAGTACTACTTGATGATATGGATTAAATGATAAAAATTATCCTTAAAGAATTATACTACTTCATTTCATCTAAGTTTTGTTAATCTATTTTTAGATAAAATTTCGTCAAATAAAAACAAACACAGGGATATACATATGATCGTAACAAATCAAGCTCCAGACTTTACAGCAACAACAGTTTTAGGTGACGGTTCAATCGTTGAAGACTTCAAATTATCAGAGAACATGGGTGAAAAAGGTACAGTTTTATTTTTCTATCC
>JAGGWO010000082.1 GCA_021157485.1 Sulfurimonas sp.
GAAAGGCACAATCAAATGTACGTTCAAGTGGGGCTGATGAAGCTATCAAACTTATACCATTTAGAAATATGTCTTTAGAGCGTGCTTTAGAGTGGATTGAAGATGATGAGCTTCTTGAAGTAACTCCAAAATCAATTAGAATTCGTAAAAAATTCTTAACAGAAAACGAAAGAAAAAGAAACTCTAGAAAATAATCAAATATTTCTTTTTTAATTTCCGTATATCTGCCATAGATATGCGGATTACCTCTACCTTGTCCTCATAAATACATATAATTACAATGATATGCTATACTTCTTTATAAAATATAATAATATTAGGATAAAAGATGGATGGAATGTTTTACTATCTAACTCTAGTTGTACTAGGGGTATTGGCGTATACTTTTTTTCAAAATCATAATGAAAAGTTAGCGCTGTTGATGTTGGGAATAGGAATATATATCGTTTATTCACATGAGACAGGCTTTACAGCAACAGAGTTTAAAAATGAAACAGTAAAGTCCCTTGATAAATCAGCAAATGATTGGGCTAGAGATCGTGGTACTGAAGGTTATGATGCCTCGAAGGCTCAAGAAGCAGTAAAATAGCTAACAACTCTTTTTTCAAGCCAAAATTTTGGTTTGAAAAAGGTTCCTTCAATAAATCCTACATGTCCTCCATGTTGTGATACTTCTAAAGTTATATATTTAGAAATCTCATTCTCGTTTGGTAAAATTTCAGTTGTCATAAATGGATCATCACTAGAGTGAACTATAAGAGTTGGTGTTTTTATATCTTTTAAAAACTGTTTAGAACTACATTTTGTGTAGTAATCTTGCGCAGATTTAAATCCATGTATTGGTGCGGTATAAGCTCCATCAAACTCCCAAAATGTTTTTAGATTTTTCACCTCTGCTTTTTTTATATTCAAGTGAGAATACATATCAAATTTATCATATTTCCTTGTAAGTGCTGCGTTTAAATCTTTGAGCAATATATGTTGATAAAATTTTGAAAAACCTTTGTCCATTTTGTTTGCACAAACATCAAGTTGCATCGGTGCGGATACAGAGATTGCCGCAGTTATTGGAGATTTGTCACCGAGCTCTCCTAAAAGTTTGAGCATCATATTTCCGCCAAGTGAATAGCCAATAGTAAATATCTTGGAATTAGGAAAGCTCGAAGTGATATGGTTTATCCACTGAAGTGCATCACCGCTTTCACCGCTATGATATGAACGAGGTAGTGAATTTTCAACTCCAGAGCAACCTCTAAAATGCATAATAACAGAAGCAAAACCATTTTTAGCAAGTTCTTGCATTGTTCCTTGGATATAAGGTGATTTATATGAGCCAGCCAAACCATGAAAAAGTATAACAATAGGTGTGTTCGCGTTAGCTTCTGGTTTGTTATGCCAATAGCACTCTAAGAAATCTCCATCTTCAAGATTAAATCTCTCAACTTCCATATCAATATTAGGAAATGTTCTAAAAAGAGATGAGTAGAGCGTTTGAATATGTCTATTTTTTAGTATAAATGATGGTATAAACTTTTTACCCATTCTCTTATCCTGTTTTGTTGTTAGAATCTTATCAGGTTTTTATGTATAGATGGATATAATCGTATACTTTAATAAAAAATCATCGGAGCTATCAAGATGAATAGAAAAAATATATATAATCCAGACTCAACAGAAAATGTAAATGATAGAAAGATTTTTGGTGGTGATCCGACGGGTATTTTTGAGCTTAACAACATTAAGTATCAGTGGGCATATAATCTTTGGGAAGTGATGTTAAACAACACTTGGTTCCCAAAAGAAGTTGATATGACTCGTGACGTGAATGACTATAAAAATCTTACCGATGCTGAAAAAACTGCTTATGATAAAGCACTTTCACAACTGATTTTTATGGACTCACTACAAACAAATAATCTTATTGATAACGTAAACCCTTATGTTACATCTCCAGAGATTAATCTTATTTTAGTTCGTCAGTCGTTTGAAGAGGCGCTTCACTCACAATCATATGCTGTCATGGTTGATAGTATCTCAACTAATTCTGAAGAGATTTATGAGCTTTGGCGTAGAGATATGATGCTTAAGGGTAAAAATGATGCGATTGCTGCTGTTTATCAAGAGCTTGCCTCAAACCCAACGGAGCATAACTTTGTAAAGGCTTGTTTTGCAAATCAAATCTTGGAGGGTATCTACTTCTACAGTGGTTTTACTTACATTTACACTCTTGCACGTTCTGGTAAGATGTTAGGTTCAGCACAGATGATTCGTTTTATTCAACGCGACGAAGTAACACACCTAATACTTTTTCAAAACCTTATTAACACTCTAAGAAAAGAGAGACCAGACCTTTTTACAGATAAGTTAAAAGCTGAAGTTATAGAGATGTTTAAGCAGGCTGTGAAACTTGAAACAGAGTGGGGCCAATACATTACACAAGGACAGATTTTAGGACTAACTGATGATATTGTTGCGCAGTATATAAAATTTCTTGCTGATGATAGATTAACCGCAGTTGGATTTGATAAACTTTATAATGTTGAAAATCCAATTAAATGGGTTGACGATTTTGCAAAATTTAATGATCAAAAAACTAACTTCTTTGAGGGAACAGTAACTAACTACTCAAAAGGCAGTATCAGTTTTGATGATGACTGGTAGAATCAAAGAGCATACTCTCTGCTCACTCCTTTTTAAAACAACCCCAAACTATAATGATAACTTACAAACACTACTAACACTTGTAAATCAAACGCAGGAGAACTCTATAGTTGTTGCACCTGAAGTATGTCTGACGGCATATGACTATGACAGGTTTGATGAGGTTTTAGCTTTTGCTCCAATAGCAATAGAGGAGATAAAAAAAGCCTCTTTTAATAAAACGATAATACTAACGATAATAGAAAAACGCGGTGATGAAGTTTTTAATTTTGCAAAAGTTTTTCACAACGGTGAAGTTATTTATGAGAGAGCAAAAGCAAGACTATTTCGCTTTGGTGATGAACATAAATATATGAGTGAAGGTAGTGATGAGGCTATTAAAATCATAGAAGTTGATGGTATAAAAATAGCGATATTTATCTGTTTTGAGCTGCGTTTTAAAGAGCTATGGCAAATGTCTGAAGGTGCCGATGTGATTGCCGTTCCATCCTACTGGGGAGTTTTGAGAACTGAACATTTTAAGGCAATAACACAAACCTTGGCGATTATAAATCAGTGTTACGTTGTTGCAAGCGATTCACAAGATGATGAGTGTACAAAAATGAGTGGAATTATAACGCCACAAGGTGAAGTACAAAGAAACGGGAATAAGCCTTGCTTAGA